>JAUYQT010000560.1 GCA_030697085.1 Azonexus sp.
AACAAAAGGGCAGAAAATTAAATTTGAAGAAATAAAAATAAAATTAGAAAACAAAAAAGCCTCTTGAATTTCTTCAAGAGGCTCAGGCTTAACAGATAAACTATTTAATTTTTTTAGACCGTCAGCAATTGGGCATAAAAAATGCCCTCAATTGAGGGCATTCTGCTTTGGTGGAGTCTTCCTATCAACTTACATAGGAAAGTCTCTCAAATCGCTTTAAACAAGCAAATCTTCCAACTTTCCACCATCTTCAACATACTTAACAATCCACTTTGGTTTCATACCTCTACCAGTCCAAGTGTGTTCATTATGACGATACTTGATAGCAACTGGTTTCTTGGGCTTATCTACAGATTGAGATACAACGACTTCAACCAAGCCCAAATCTTTAGCCGTAATGCCATAAGCCTTCAATTTGGCTTTAATTTCATCAATTACAGGTTGTTTCTTCTGAATGGCTAATTCTTCAGCCTTCTTTTGAAGTTCAGCAATTTGTTGTTGAATCAGTTCTAGTTCATCCATTTTGATTATTTCCTAAATTAATTAGTTTGAGCCAAGTTTTTGAATATAAGGCTTTAGTGCAGATTCTAGTTTAATCATTCCATCAACCGTTTTTTCAATAGCATTCTGCCACTTATCTTCATCTTTAAATCCACCTAGACTATACGATTTACGAATTCTGCAAGCCCGTTTGTTATCTAGTCTTTGCCATTCAAATTCAAATCCAGCCTTGGCTTCAATTTCTGCTTTATTGGAAAATAATTTATCAAAAATACCTTTGTTCTCATCGTCTGAGTCCTTACCTCTATCAATATAGAGTTCAACTGCTGACTCATGTTCCCAAACAACATAGTTATAACTGATTCCACTTTTTCCAGCACCAGTGCCAATCCAACCATATCTTGTTGGGCTAAGTCCTGAATGCAATTTTGTTCTAGATTTTGCTGTTTCAAGCAATGTCTTCCAAAATGCTTTCCTTACATCATATCTTTCAGCAAATTCTTGTTTGGCTTTACCTACTGCTTTAGTTGATTCAGATGGTCCTACAATTAAAGTAAGCAATGGAGCAGGAGCAGAATCACCAATTTTAATGGCTTCTAATTTCAATAAATAAAAATTAGCAGTTGAAGATTCATTTAGCCAGGTAATAGCACTTACATGTTCAGGTCTAGGGTCTGACACAATCCAAATTGCAGTATGTGCTTCCATAGCCACAAGATATGTAATGACCTTGCCTAGATGGTCATGATTGGATTTTTCTAATTGATTTTCAATGATGACTTTGCCACCACCTTCATCTTCAGCGACAAGGTCAACACTGAAATCACCAGCACAAGCCTCTCTTTCAGCATTAGATAAAGTGAAATCTAGAGCATCGTTCTATACATCTAGGTTCTCTTCAAGCCAACGAGTGAAATCATAGGCTTCATGCTTAAAGGCTTCCCGTAAAGGTATCCTTGTTATTTTCTGAACCATAGTAGTTGTCTTCTTGTTGGATAGATAATTTTCATATCATACCAATAATGAAAAAGACCCCATAGCGAACTATGAGGTCTTCTTGTTTTTTCCTACTTGCCTAAATTTTCAGCAAACCAACCAAAAAAAACAACACGATTTCGTAGGGGCTTGGCGAATTTGCGGGGCTTTTTTTGCGCCGGGTTTGGGCGCTTGCTTGCGGTGGTAAGTTCTGCCGTCAGTTGATCGCGATGAAGGAAGAAAAACGTAAATAAAATCTCCCGCTTATACCGAGCCGGGGGATATATCGATTCAACGTTTAGTGTTTCCTCACCAGCAATACCGAGGCGGTAGCGATTTTTGCCAGTTGCTCAGCGGTTGATCCGAGAATCAGTGTCGCCAGGCCGCGCTGGCCGTGACGACCGATGATGATCAGGTCGACGCCGAGTTCCTTGGCTTTTTCCGACAAGATTTCTGAAATGCGACGATTGCGTGTTTCCAGAAGCAGTGTTTCGGCATCAATACCGTCGGCTGACTTAATCGCGTTATCAAGCAAGGCGCGGCCAGCGTTGTTTATTTCAACGATCGCGTGCTCGATATTCAAGGTGCTTGAAAAAGTTCGGCCATGCATGCTCATCAACATGGCATCGGCGACGTGAGCGATGTAGAGCTTGGCGCTACTTGCCTTGGCAATGAGCAATGCTTCGCGCAGCGCCGAGGCGGAGGTTTCGCTGTCGTCGATGGCAACCAGAATTTTTTTGTACATGGCCGTATTTCCTTGGGGATTTTAGAGTGCCGCTACGTTAGCAACTGTTTTGCTTTTCCGCTCTTAGGGAAATCCTCAACATCCGAGTGCGCCGGAAAGTGATGCTGACCTATTGTTGACCGATTTGCTCAGGTAAAATAACGTATGAATTCAATTACTCAAGCACCATCGCCGCTCTTCGGTTATCGAAAGTTCTGGGCCCATCGCTTTGGCCCGGCCCCCTTCCTGCCCATGTCCCGTGAGGAAATGGACACGCTGGGCTGGGATTCCTGCGACATAATCCTGGTGACTGGCGACGCCTATATCGACCATCCCAGCTTCGGCATGGCATTGGTTGGCCGATTGCTCGAGTCACAAGGTTTCCGCGTCGGGATCATTTGCCAGCCAGACTGGAACTCGGCAAAAGACTTCAAGCAACTGGGAAAACCGAACCTGTTTTTCGGGATTACTGCCGGTAATATGGATTCGATGGTCAATCGTTACACCTCGGATCGCAAGACACGTTCCGACGACGCTTATACCGCCAATGCCGAACCCAACAAGCGCCCGGATCATGCCGTCACCGTTTACGCCCAGCGCTGCCGTGAAGCCTATCCCGGCAGCAATGTCATCGTCGGTTCGATCGAAGCCAGCCTGCGCCGCATTGCCCATTACGATTACTGGTCGGACAAAGTACGCCGTTCCGTGCTGCCCGATTCCAAAGCCGACATGCTGATTTTTGGCAATGCCGAACGGGCCGTGGTCGAGTTGGCTCACCGCTTGGCCAAGGGTGAAAAAATCAGCGAAATTCGCAATTTGCGCGGTACGGCCTTCATGGTTCCCCGCGGCTGGCTGCCTTCTGATGAATGGTCGGTGATGGATTCAACCGAGGTCGATACCCCGGGTCCGCTCGTTCAGCATACCGATCCCTACGCCGATACATCCGCCGGTACCGGCAGCGCAGCCGTGCCAGAACCCAAGGCCGGCGAACACGTTGTCCGTATCGTTTCCCGTGCCGAGCGAACAGCCAAGCTACGCAAGGCGCGGGCCAACGTCGCGGTTCGCCTGCCATCCTATGAGCAGGTCAAGGAAGATCCGGTGCTCTATGCCCACGCCTCGCGCACTTTCCACCTGGAATCCAATCCGGGCAATGCCCGCTGTCTGATTCAAGGTCACGGCGAACGCGATGTCTGGCTCAATCCGCCGCCGATTCCACTGTCGACCGAAGAATTCGACGGCGTTTATGAATTGCCCTATGCCCGTCGGCCGCATCCGGCTTACGGTGAGGCGAAGATTCCGGCCTGGGAAATGATTCGTTTCTCGGTCAACATCATGCGCGGCTGTTTTGGTGGCTGTACCTTCTGTTCCATTACCGAGCATGAAGGGCGAATTATCCAGAGTCGTTCCGAAGATTCGGTGATCCGCGAAATCGAGGAAATGCGCGACAAAACGCCTGGTTTCACCGGCATTGTGTCCGATCTCGGCGGACCGACCGCCAACATGTACCGCTTGAAGTGCAAGGAAGAAAAAATCGAGACGGCCTGCCGTCGCTTGTCCTGCGTTTATCCGGACATCTGCGAAAATCTCGGCACCGACCATACGCCGCTGATCTCCCTGTACCGCAAGGCACGGGCGCTCAAGGGCGTCAAGAAAGTATTGGTCAGCTCCGGATTGCGTTATGACTTGGCGGTACGTTCGCCGGAGTACATCAAGGAACTGGTCACTCACCACGTCGGCGGCTATTTGAAAATTGCGCCTGAGCACACCGAGGAAGGGCCGCTTTCCAAGATGATGAAGCCGGGCATGGGCGCTTATGACCGTTTCAAGCAGCTATTTGATCGGTTTTCCCGCGAAGCTGGCAAGGAGCAATATCTGATTCCCTACTTCATCGC
>JAUYQT010000629.1 GCA_030697085.1 Azonexus sp.
CGTGCGGTGAGAAGAAGGTCGAAGTTATTAAGGTTGTGCGTGCAGTAACCGGTTTGGGCCTCAAAGAAGCTAAAGACCTGGTTGACGGCGCTCCTAAGGCAGTCAAGGAAGGCATTTCTAAAGCTGACGCAGAAGCGCTCAAAAAGCAACTTGAAGATGCCGGCGCTAAGGTTGAAGTCAAGTAATCGACTTTTGACATATGGGCTGGCGGTTTTACCGTCAGCCCTTTTGTGCTTGTATTGCAGGTTTTACGGATATAGAAAACGAACTTGATTAAAGCCAATTGGCAAACGCAAACAATGCTTTCCTGCTCCCCGAAAGGGAGGAGAGCTTGTTTGCGTTTGCCTGTTTTAACAGGTTTAACGTTTGATTTTACCTTCACGGAGTTACCATGACTTACTCCTTCGCCGAGAAGAAACGCATTCGCAAGAGCTTCGCCAAGCGCGCTAGCGTGCTTGATGTTCCTTTCCTGCTTGCGACTCAGCTCGAATCCTTCGCCGCCTTTTTGCAATCGGGAGTTCCTGCAGAAAAACGCAAGAACGAAGGCTTGCAAGCCGCGTTTACCTCGATTTTCCCAATCGTTTCGCATTCCGGAAATGCCCGTCTGGAGTTTGTCAGCTTTATGCTTGGCGAGCCCGCTTTCGACGTCTCGGAGTGCCATCAGCGCGGGCTGACGTTTGCCTCATCGCTACGTGCGCGAGTTCGCCTTGTGATTATGGATCGCGAAGCGCCGGATACGGTCAAGGAAGTCAAGGAGCAGGAAGTCTACATGGGTGAAATCCCCCTGATGACAACGAATGGCTCTTTCGTTATCAATGGTACGGAGCGTGTCATTGTTTCCCAGTTGCATCGTTCGCCTGGCGTCTTCTTTGAGCACGACCGTGGCAAGACGCATAGTTCGGGGAAGTTATTGTTCTCCGCACGAGTCATTCCTTACCGTGGCTCTTGGCTGGATTTCGAGTTTGATCCTAAAGATACGCTGTTTTTCCGCGTTGACCGCAGACGCAAAATGCCTGTCACGACCTTGCTCAAGGCAATTGGCATGTCGTCCGAAGAGATACTCGCAGAGTTCTTCGACTTCGATACATTCTTGCTAGGTAAAGATAAAACTGAATTCACCCTGATCGCTGAGCGTCTTCGCGGCGAAGTTGCTCGCTTTGACTATGTGGCACCAGATGGCAAGGTTATCGTCGCCAAAGATAAGCGAATTACCGCCAAACATATTCGTGACATCGCTGCTGCTGGCATCAAGCAAATCGTTGTGCCAGAGGACTTTATTATTGGCCGTGTAGTTGCTCATAATATTATCGATAAGGCTACCGGTGAAGTGGTGGCCAACGCTAATGATGAGATTACCGAGACGCTTTTGGCTAGTTTGCGCGAAGCGGAAATTCAGACCGTCGAGACGCTTTATACCAATGATCTCGATCGCGGTGCTTTTATTTCAAATACCTTGCGTGGCGATGAAACCGCATCCCGCCAAGCTGCGCGTATTGCCATTTATCGCATGATGCGTCCTGGTGAGCCGCCGACAGAAGAGGCCGTCGAGATCCTCTTTAGAGGTCTTTTCTATTCTGACGAGCGCTATGACCTCTCCGGCGTTGGGCGGATGAAGTTTAATCGTCGTTTGGGTCGCCAGGATGTTGCTGAGTACAAAGTGATGGTTCGCGGTTTGGCCTCGCGCGCTGAAGCTGCTTTGAAAAACCTGTCGGAAGGATCTGGTTTCTCATTGCCGGTTATTCAGGACTTGGTCGCCTTGCTTCCTCACGGCCCACGGGCATTGTGCGAGAACATGACGCGCGAAGATGCTGAAGCTTTGGCTGCCAAAATAAAGCCTCTGGGCGCTAATGTCGAAGCACGCGAGCAGCTCACGCTGTCTCCACGTGACATTGTCGAAGTGATCAAAATTTTGGTTGAGCTGCGTAATGGTCGCGGTGAAATCGACGATATCGATCACTTGGGTAATCGCCGAGTCCGTTCTGTTGGTGAATTGGCGGAAAACCAGTTCCGTGCCGGTTTGGTACGTGTCGAACGCGCCGTCAAGGAGCGTCTGTCGCAAGCAGAGTCCGACAATCTGATGCCGCATGATTTGATCAATGCGAAGCCGATTAGCGCTGCGGTCAAGGAGTTTTTCGGCTCCAGCCAACTGTCGCAGTTTATGGATCAAACCAATCCGCTTTCGGAAATTACGCACAAGCGTCGCGTTTCCGCGCTTGGTCCGGGTGGTTTGACGCGCGAACGTGCTGGTTTTGAAGTTCGGGACGTGCATCCGACCCATTACGGTCGGGTTTGTCCCATTGAAACGCCAGAAGGTCCAAACATTGGTCTGATCAATTCGCTGGCCTTGTTTGCCCGCGTCAATGATTACGGTTTTATCGAAACCGCTTACCGCAAGGTCGTTGATTCGAAGGTCACTAACGACATTGAATACCTGTCTGCCATCGAAGAGGGTAATTACGTTGTTGCTCAGGCTAATTCACCACTTGATGACAAGGGTGGTCTCTCCGATGACCTGGTGACCTGTCGCGAGAAAGGCGAAACCATTCTTGCCGAGCCTGCACGCGTTCAGTATATGGACGTGGCGCCGAGCCAGATTGTATCTGTTGCGGCTTCGTTGATTCCATTCCTCGAGCATGATGACGCAAACCGTGCCTTGATGGGCGCCAACATGCAACGTCAGGCCGTTCCTTGCCTGCGTCCGGAAAAGCCCCTGGTAGGTACGGGTATTGAGCGTACGGTAGCTGTCGACTCAGGTACAGCGGTAGTGGCTCGTCGTGGCGGCACGGTTGACTATGTCGATGCTGCTCGAGTGGTCGTTCGCGTCAATGATGACGAGACGATTGCTGGCGAGGTCGGTGTTGATATCTACAATTTGATGAAGTACACCCGCTCCAATCAGAATACCAACATCAATCAACGGCCGATGGTTCGCGTGGGCGACCATATTGCGCGAGGTGATGTGGTTGCCGATGGTGCCTCTACAGATAAGGGTGAACTTGCTCTCGGTCAGAATATGCTGATCGCCTTTATGCCATGGAATGGATACAACTTCGAAGATTCGATTTTGATCTCCGAGCGTGTGGTTGCTGAGGATCGTTATACCTCGATTCATATCGAAGAGCTGACTGTTGTTGCTCGTGATACCAAGCTCGGTCCAGAGGAAATTACCTGCGATATCGCCTCTTTGGGTGAGTCACAGCTATCACGCCTGGATGAGTCGGGTATTGTTTATATTGGTGCAGAGGTTGAAGCGGCTGATGTGCTGGTCGGTAAGGTAACGCCGAAGGGCGAAACCCAATTGACCCCCGAAGAAAAGCTGTTGCGTGCCATTTTTGGTGAGAAGGCTTCAGACGTTAAAGACACTTCATTGCGCGTGCCGTCGGGTATTGCCGGTACGGTGATTGACGTTCAGGTCTTTACCCGCGAAGGCATTGAGCGTGATAAGCGTGCGCAGTCGATCATCGATGAGCATTTACGTCATTACAAGCTGGATCTGGCTGACCAGATGCGTATCGTCGAGCGTGATGCATTTGCTCGAGTCGGTCGTTTAATCCTTGATAAAAAGGCCAATGGCGGCCCGAAGAAGTTGGCCAAAGGAACAGCGATTGATCAGGCCTATCTGGATAGCATGGATCCGCACCACTGGTTTGATATTCGTCTTGCCGAGGATGAGGTCGCGCTCCAGTTGGAGCAGGTCAAGGATGGCCTGGAGCAGGCACGCAAAGACTTTGATCTGGCTTTCGAAGCCAAGCGTAAAAAACTGACCCAGGGCGATGAACTTCCGCCGGGCGTTCAAAAGATGGTCAAGGTCTATGTGGCGGTGAAGCGTCGTCTGCAACCGGGTGACAAGATGGCGGGGCGTCACGGTAACAAGGGCGTCGTGTCGCGTATCCTGCCGGTAGAAGATATGCCACATATGGCCGATGGGAGCCCGGTTGATATCGTGCTCAATCCACTTGGCGTGCCTTCGCGAATGAACGTAGGTCAGATTCTTGAAGTTCACCTTGGTCTGGCAGCCAAAGGTCTTGGTCACAAGATCGGCGCCATGCTGCGCGCTCAAGGTAGCGTTACGGAAATGCGTGGCTTCCTCGATCAGATCTATAACTCTAGCGGCAAGTCTGAAAATCTCGATGAATTGAACGATGCCGAGGTAATGGAGATGGCCTCCAACCTGAAGGGCGGCGTACCGTTCGCGACTCCGGTTTTCGACGGTGCCAAGGAAGAGGAAATTAAGGCCATGCTGGCACTCGCCGGTATGCCATCCTCCGGTCAAATGACCTTGTTTGATGGCCGTACGGGCGAAGCTTTTGATCGTCCTGTCACGGTAGGGTATATGCATTACCTGAAACTCCATCACTTGGTAGATGACAAAATGCATGCACGATCAACCGGACCCTATTCACTGGTAACCCAGCAGCCGCTGGGTGGTAAGGCTCAGTTCGGTGGTCAGCGCTTCGGGGAAATGGAAGTGTGGGCCCTGGAAGCTTATGGTGCATCCTATGTACTGCAGGAAATGCTGACCGTGAAGTCCGATGACGTGAATGGTCGTACGAAGGTGTACGAAAATATCGTCAAGGGCGAGCACAGGATTGATGCCGGCATGCCGGAATCTTTCAATGTGCTGGTCAAAGAAATTCGTTCGCTGGCGATCGACATCGATCTGGAACGTTACTGATTTAGGGCTGGGAGTTAAAAGATGAAAGCATTGCTCGATTTATTCAAGCAGGTAACGGCGGAAGAGGAATTTGACGCGATTACCATCGGTCTCGCCTCGCCCGAAAAGATCCGTTCCTGGTCCTACGGTGAAGTGAAGAAGCCGGAAACCATCAACTACCGTACCTTCAAGCCAGAGCGTGATGGCCTGTTTTGCGCCAAGATTTTTGGCCCAATCAAGGATTACGAATGTCTGTGTGGTAAGTACAAGCGCCTTAAGCACCGTGGTGTGATTTGCGAAAAATGTGGCGTTGAAGTGACCCTGGCCAAGGTTCGCCGTGACCGTATGGGACACATCGAACTGGCCTCACCGACTGCCCACATTTGGTTCCTGAAATCGCTGCCATCGCGCCTCGGTATGGTGCTCGATATGACGCTACGTGATATTGAACGCGTCCTCTATTTTGAAGCCTACGTCGTTACTGATCCCGGTATGGTGAGCAATCTTCAGCGCGCTCAGTTGCTGACCGAAGAGCAGTATCTGGACATGATGGAAGAGCATGGCGATGAGTTCGTCGCCTTCATGGGGGCCGAAGGTATTCGCGAACTGTTGCGTAATCTCGACTTGCCGACTGAGGTTGAGTCATTACACGCAGAACTGGAAGTGACTGGATCCGAAGCCAAGAACAAGAAACTGGCCAAGCGACTGAAGATTCTTGAAGGATTCCAAAAATCTGGCATCAAGCCGGACTGGATGATTCTTGAGGTTTTGCCGGTTTTGCCGCCAGATCTGCGTCCGCTGGTTCCGCTTGATGGTGGCCGTTTCGCAACCTCTGACTTGAACGATCTATACCGCCGGGTCATTAACCGGAATAACCGCCTGAAGCGTTTGCTCGAGTTGAAGGCGCCGGAAATTATCGTCCGAAATGAAAAGCGCATGTTGCAGGAGTCAGTTGACTCGCTGCTCGACAACGGCCGTCGCGGCAAGGCAATGACCGGTGCGAACAAGCGTCCGCTGAAGTCGCTGGCCGATATGATCAAGGGTAAGGGCGGTCGCTTCCGCCAGAACTTGCTCGGTAAGCGCGTCGACTATTCTGGCCGTTCGGTGATCGTGGTCGGCCCGCAGCTCAAGTTGCATCAGTGCGGTCTGCCGAAATTGATGGCGCTTGAACTATTCAAGCCATTTATCTTCCACAAGCTGGAGGTTTTGGGCTACGCGACTACCATCAAGCAAGCGAAGAAGATGGTAGAAAGTCAGGAGCCGGTGGTATGGGACATCCTTGAGGATGTCATCCGTGAACACCCGGTTATGCTGAATCGTGCGCCAACGCTCCACCGTTTGGGTATTCAGGCGTTTGAACCGACCCTGATCGAAGGCAAGG
>JAUYQT010000632.1 GCA_030697085.1 Azonexus sp.
ATTCGCAGATCGAACTGCGCATCATGGCCCACCTGTCGAGCGACGAACGCCTGCTCGACGCATTCGCCCACGGCGAAGACGTGCACCGCGTCACCGCCGGCGAAATCTTTGGCGTCACGCCGCTCGAAGTCGGCCCCGACCAGCGCCGCGTCGCCAAGAGCATCAACTTCGGGCTGATCTACGGCATGAGCGCCTTCGGCCTCGCCCGCCAGCTCGGGCTGGAACGCAGCGCGGCGCAGACCTACATTGACCGCTATTTCGCCCGCTATCCGGGTGTCGCGCTCTACATGGAAGAGGCGCGTGAAATGGCCCGCCAGCATGGCTACGTCGAAACCGCTTTCGGCCGCCGCCTGTGGTTCCCGGAGATCCGTTCGAGCAATGGCAACCGCCGCCAGGGCGCCGAACGCGCCGCCATCAACGCACCGATGCAGGGAACGGCGGCGGATTTGATCAAGCTGGCGATGATTGCCGTGCAGGACTGGCTGCTACGGTCAACGCTGAAATCACGCCTGGTTTTACAAGTGCATGACGAACTGGTGCTGGAAGTGCCGGATGATGAGCTGGCTGAAGTTCGTTTACAACTACCGCGCCTGATGACGCAGGTCGCTGCGTTGAAAGTGCCGCTTATTGTTGAAGTCGGCGTTGGGCCAAACTGGGAAGCGGCGCACTAGCCAGCAGTTGGGTTTATGGTATTGAGTCGCAATGCCGCATAATTCCAGCCTCGAACGCAGGGAGAAATGACCATGAAAATCGCCAGCTACGCGCAAATCAGTGAAGCCGAATATCTCGCGCTAGAGGCGCAAAGCCCGGTCAAGCACGAATATGTCACCGGCAGCATTTATGCAATGACCGGCGCTTCGCTACGCCACAACGTCATCGCGGGCAACGTTTACACCTTGCTGCGCGCCCATCTGCGCGGCTCGCCCTACCGGACGTTCATGAGCGATGCCAAACTGCGGGTCAGCAAACTCAATAGCTATTTCTACCCGGACGTAATGGTGACCTGCGACCCACGGCATCAAAACGTGACCGCCGCCGACACGCTGATTGAAACCCCACGCCTCGTCGTCGAAGTGCTCTCGACCAGCACCGAAGCCACCGACCGCCGCGAAAAGCTGCTCGCCTACCGCAGCCTGCCCTCGCTACTCGAATATATGCTGGTCAGCCAAAATGAAGCCAACATCGAAATCCACCGCCGCCAGGGCGACATCGGCTGGCAAATCATCACGCTCTCACCCGGCGACCCGGTGGAATTGAGCAGCGTGGAAATACTGACGGATTTTGCTGCGGTCTACGAGGAAAGCGGGCTGGAATTTTGATTGGGAGCGATTAAAAACGGGGGCGGCTTGATTTTCCGATGCCCCCCACTCAATACGGTCCTGTCGTGCCAGTACATCACGAACCAGCACGGGAAGTACCGGACGATGAACAAAACGAAATCGGCCCCATAAATCCCACCCGACAACTCAAATTCCCGATCTCGATATGCCGCCCATTGTGCAGATCGAACTTCAACAGAAGTTCGCAGCGACGCACTAACACTTCCTATCTCCATGAAAATCTCAAGCAGTAAACACCTCCCCGAAATCGACGGCCTACGCGCCCTCGCCGTCCTTGCCGTGGTGCTTTACCATGCCAGCGTGCCCGGTTTCAGCGCGGGCTATCTTGGGGTCGACATCTTCTTTGTCATCTCCGGCTATCTGATTACCGGCTTGCTGCATAACGAGGGACAGCACACCGGCCGCATTGACTTCATTGCCTTCTACGCCCGCCGTTTCCGCCGCCTGCTACCGGCATTGAGCGTGGTGCTCCTGGCCACCCTGCTTGGTGCCTGGCTAATTCTCTTCCCGGCCGAGCTGCCACGTCTTCAGAAATCAGTCACAGCCGTCCTGCTGATGTTCTCGAACATCCATTTCATGCAGTACTCCGGGGGATATTTCGACCCCTCAGTTGATGTGATGCCCCTGTTGCACACCTGGTCGTTATCGGTCGAGGAACAGTTTTACCTTTTCTGGCCCTTGCTCCTTCTCACCGGTTTTACGCTGGCAAAAAAACTTCAGTGGAATGCCGACCGGCTGCTCACCTATACCTTGTTGGCCGCAATTCTTGCTTCATTCGCTTACTGGTTAAGCAATTTGAATAGCAACCCAAGCACCGCGTTCTATACGATGCCCGCCCGCGTCTGGGAACTGGCCCTCGGTGGCCTGATCAATTTCCTGCCCGGTGCGGCACGCCACCAGCGAAAAAGCACCTCCCCTGTCCGCCTGCTTTCCAGCATGGCGCTGCTGCTCATCCTCGGCTCATTGAGCCTGCCCATTGATTCCGACAAATACGCGGTTTATCTCTACCCGGCCGCTGTGCTGGGAACAACAGCATTGATCTATGCCATCCACCGCCATTCGAGCTCGAGCTTGGTGCAGGTGCTATTGAAAAACAAGATCGCCATCTACATCGGTCTTGTTTCCTACAGCTTCTATCTTTGGCACTGGCCGCTACTCTCTTTGGGGCGTGCCTACTACCTTGGCGAACGGCTGCTGCTGCGTGATGTCTCGCTGGTTCTGCTCTCACTGGTATTGGCCTTTGTCTCATACCGGTTCATCGAAACGCCAATCCGTCGCCGCCGGCCCTGGCTCTTTTCGACTGATAAATCCACCTTGTATCTCGCACTCGCCATCACCCTTGCCATTGGTGCCATTGCCCATCAACTGAAAGGCTGGGGGATGGCCCGCAATACCGAAATCACCCGCGAAATTCAGGCCAATAGTGCGATATGGGGCAAGCAACGACTGGCCATCAATACATCCGCCTGTGCCGAGCCTCACGATGGCCAGACATTGGCACCTCGTGAAAACTGCCTGCGCGGCCCCAAAGACACACCGCTCCACGTTGTCGCATGGGGCGACTCGCATGCCGGGCATCTGGAAGGCATGCTCTACCCACTGGCGCAGACAAACGGCAAGCAATATCTGATGCGCGCCTTTGGTGCTTGCCCACCATTGCTCGATGCGGCGCCGGTCAAGGGCGGCACCATTCAACTCCCCTGCGCCCACCACAACCAGCAGGTATTCGATGAAATTCGGGAGCTCTCACAACACGGCTTGAAAACTGTCGTGCTGGGTGGCCGCTGGAACTCCTATCTCGCGCTCCCCGAAACCAACCCGGCCGCCATCACATCCTATGCACTCATCGACCATTGGCCAGCGGCGCAGGCAAAAGACCTGCCTTTAAAGGTCGGCAGCCCGCCGCTTGATAACGCAGGCGCTCTTGATACGCTGGAAATTGCCCTGCGCCGCACGCTGGAGGCGCTATCAGCCATGCACCTCGACATCCTGCTAATAGCCCCGGTACCGGAGCCTTATTTCAACGCCCCTCATTGCCTGTACCGAAAATCCGAAAGCGAATGTCGCTTTTCTCGCCAGCGCGTCGATGAGCGGCGTCACAACACGCTTCAACGGCTAAAAAAAGCGGCCCAGGGCTTACCGAACGTGCACCTGATTGACCCGATTGATCTGTTCTGTGACGAGCAATCCTGCCGCGTCAAAAAAGAACAATTCTCAATCTATTGGGATACCGATCACCTCACGCCGGAGATGGGTAATTACCTGAGCCAGCAACTCGGGGCTCAACTCAACCCGCTCTGGAATCAGTCAAGTCAAAGACCTTAACCGGGAAAACTCCGTAGGGCACGCCCGTGGGCGAATGTAGGCAGGTTCTGCTACGGTCAACGAGGTTTACAGGTTAATTTTTCCCACACTTTTCCAGCAAGCGGTTGAAGGCATCCATTGCCTCATCGACAGTAATCTCCCCGACATCCTCCGAGGATTTTTGCAGCAGTTCATAGGGGACACCCCAGGGATGCCAGCGGGCAGCCGGCGAATTGCCGAAGAAACAGACCAGCGGTTTGCCCAGGCCAGCGGCAAGATGCATCGCGCCGCCATCCGAAAGCACCGCATAGTCGACCAGCGAGAGGCCGGCAATTAGCTCTGACAGAGCCTCCGTACGCACCGGCGCGACCGGCAAATCCGCAATATCCGCGAGCAATTTCGCCGCCTTGCCATCATCACCGGGGTGAAACGGATTATTTTCATCGCCAGGCGACCAAAAAACCAGGAAACGAGCCCCATGACGCTGGTGCAGATGATGTGCCAACGCTGCGAATTTTTCGACCGGCCAACGCTGCTTTTCTTTGCGAGCGCTCAGGTGCAACCCCACAACCGGGCCCTCGGCAGCGCTGAAAACGGGGGGCAGACAGTGCGTGATCTGCGCTAGCGCCGCACGCTCCGGCAGCACTGCTAACCGCGGTATTGGCCCGGTGATATCAAGTGGTTTCAGAAGGCGAAAGATATCCTCAGCCTCGTGCATCAGCTCACCGCCCGCATGGGGAATAGCCGTATCAATGTGCCCATGCCCCGATTCGCCACCGACAAACCCAACGATATGCTTCGGCTTCAGCCGTCGTGCAAAACCGAGGGCACGCGCCGCAAACCCGCCATTCGGCAGAATCACGAAATCAAAATTTCGCCGGCGCAAGCGCCAAATCAGCAATATCCGCTGCCAATGGGCGCGCCACACGGAACCACCGGCCGCATGTTTGCCTTTGGTGTAGGAAAAAATATCATCGACGAAGGGATTTCCAGCAATGGCGGGCGCGTTGTAGCTATTCACCAGAACGGCGATATAGGCGTCCGGATAGCGCTGACGAATGGCCTCAAACATCGGCGTCGTCAAAACCAGATCGCCGATGTTATCCCGCCTGATGATCAGAATTGCCAGCTTTTGTTCACCCATTTTTCTTCATTTCCGTGCCGCAAATATGCCGACAAATAACCACATCAAAATACCGGCCGGCCCCCAGAAAAAATCGTCAGTCATCGACTTGGCCAAGGCGGCAAGGAGAATCGAGAGCGCAGCCAATTGCCAATAATCAGGTTTCTCCAAACCTGAATTTACTTGCCGTTTGAAGATCAAAGACCAGACACCGTAGAGAGCAAACAAAAAGCAACCGAGACCAATCCAGCCCGTCTGGATCACGATGTTAATCAGTACATTATGTGCGTGGTGCCTGGCAGCGTCTTCCAGTACCGGAATGCCGGTTGTAATGTGCTTTGCCCCAATCACGGGAAGAACCCGGCTGCCATAGCCAAAACCCAGCAACGGTTGCTCGGCACCAAGCGCTAGCCAGTTTTGCCAGATAATCCAGCGCGGGTCTGTCGAATAAGCCGAACCAATTTCCACAACCATCTGATCCGGCTCAAGTACTTTCTGGCCCTTGGCAAAATAACTCGAATAAAGGACCCCTGCCAACAATAGAGCCAGCAGGACTCCTCCCAGTGCGAAACTACCCTTGACTGAGCAATTGCGGATTCGACCAAGCCAGGGGAGCAGTCCAACAAAGAGGGCAAACCAATACATTCTGTTATGCCCCAAAACCCCCAACAGGATGCCTGCCAGCAACAGCCACCCGCCAAGAAAAATCAGCGCGCTCCGCGCGCTCGTCACTGTCCGCCAATTAATTACCATGACAAAAAATCCGATCAGCGACAGGAAGACGCCCATCGTGCTCGCCACACCTCGTCCAGCATAGGCCTCGACAATAAAGCGGGGCGCAGCGGGCCAAAACTCGGCATGGACATGCAATGCGCCCAACACGCACGGCACAGCAAAAAGCCCAAGCAAACCGAAAGGCAGCCAAAAATAACGGCGATCGATACGCCTTGCCAGTGAGATGGCGAG
>JAUYQT010000745.1 GCA_030697085.1 Azonexus sp.
GCGTGTTGGACAGCATCCAGCCAGTCGTGTAGCGGAACTGACGCCGCGATTATGGAAGCAACTCTTCGCAGACAATCCGTTGCGATCGCCCTTGCATACTCTTCGGACATAGGCAAGAACGCCGGGGAGTTACCGGTTACGGCGCGCCGAAAACCCGGCGGTATTCGCGGCTGAATTGCGAGGGGCTTTCGTAGCCGACGCGGTGGCTGGCTGAGGCGGCGTCGAGTTGTTCGATCAGCATTAGCCGGCGGGCTTCCTGCAGGCGCAGGGTTTTTTGATATTGCAGCGGGCTCATTGAGGTGAGCGCCTTGAAATGGTGGTGCAGCGATGACTTGCTCATGCTGACCGCGCCGGCCAGTTCGTCGATTGCCATTGGCTGGGTAAAGCGCTGATTGATCCACTGAATGGCCCGGGAAATCTGGTGGCTCTGGCTGCCTTTGATGGCGACATCGCGCAGGCGGCCGCCTTGTTCGCCGCTGAGCAGGTGATAGAGCAATTCCTGCTCGATCAGTGGTGCCAATACCGGAATGGCCTCGGGCGTGGCGAGCAGGCGGGCGAGGCGGAGGGCGGCACCGAGAATCTCGGTCGTGACTTCGCTGATCGCCAGGCCACGCGAGACTGCTGCGGTCGACGGCAAAAAAGGCGGCATTTTGCTCATCAGTTCACCGATCTGGCGAGCGTCGAGTTCAAGCGCCAGGCCGAGGTAGGGGGCTTCGGGCGAAGCCTCGGTGATTTGGGCAAGCAGCGGCAGATCAACCGAGGTGATCAGGTAATGCCGTTGGTCGTATTCGTAAACTTCATCAGCCAGCACAACGCGCTTTGTGCCCTGAACGAGCAGGGCGAAAAGTGATTTGACGACGGCGCAGGCGGCGGCACTGGGCGAGGCGTGGCGGAAGAAGGTCAGGCCGGGAATGGGCGTTTGATGCGTGCCGTCCGCGCTGCAATATTGTTCAATGATGGCGGCGAGCTCTGCCCGCTGGCTGGTGATCTCCAGCGCTTGCCGGGAGTCCGGACTAATGGGGTTCATGCCTGTTCCAATTGATATATCTCGAAATGGGGCAGGGCACCTATACCGGTCTGGCGACGATTCTGGCCGACGAACTGGATGCCGACTGGCAGCACGTTCGCGTCGAAGGCGCGGCGGCCGATGCCAAGCGCTACAACAATACCTTCTGGGGCCCGACGCAGGGTACCGGCGGCAGCACGGCGATGGCCAATTCCTGGGATCAGATGCGCCAGGCCGGCGCGGCCGGGCGGGCGATGCTGGTTTCTGCCGCCGCCAAGCGCTGGAAAGTCGGCGCGGCCGACATTGTTGTGCGCGACAGCGTGGTCAGCCATGCTGCCAGCGGTCGCCAGGCCAGTTTTGGCGAACTGGCGCTCGATGCCGCCAACGAAACCGTGCCGGCGGAAGTGAAACTGAAAGATCCGAAGGATTTTCGCCTGATTGCCAAACAGACCGGCGATGCCGATAAGGCCTTTGCCGGTGCGGCCAAAGTGGTCAGCGCCGCCTTCGACTTCCCTTACCTCGCCCATGCGGCGATGGAGCCAATGAACTGCGTCGTTCACCTCAAGGCCGATGGCTGCGAACTGTGGAATGGCGAGCAGTTCCAGACCGTCGATCAGGGCCGGGTGGCGGCGCTGTTCAACCTCAAGCCGGAGCAGGTCAAGATCAACATGCTCTACGCCGGCGGCAGTTTCGGGCGCCGGGCCTCGACGCAATCCGACTACGTGATGGAGGCGGCGCACATCGTCAAGGCGATCAATGGTCGGGCGCCGGTCAAGCTGGTCTGGCTGCGTGAGGACGACATGCGCGCCGGTTACTACCGGCCACTTTTCCACCATGCGCTGGAAGCGGCGGTGGATGGCAGCGGCAAGCTGGTCGGCTGGCGTCATCGGCTGGTCGGGCAGTCGATCATGGCAGGCTCGCCGTTCGAGTCGATGATGATCAAGGACGGCGTCGATCATGTTTCGGTTGAAGGTGCGTCGAATCTGCCTTACGCCATTCCGAATTTGACGGTTGATCTGCATACGCCAACTGACATCCCCGTGCCGGTGCTGTGGTGGCGCTCGGTCGGTTCCTCGCACACGGCTTACTCGACCGAGGTTTTCCTCGATCAAGTGGCGGCGGCGATGGGCAAGGACCCGGTGGCGCTGCGTCTCGAATTGCTCGGCGAGCACCCGCGCCATGCCGGCGTGCTCAAGCTGGCAGCCGAGAAAGCGAACTGGGGAACGCCGCTCAAGGCTGCCGCCGGTGAGCGTCGTGGTCGTGGTGTCGCGGTGCATGAATCCTTCAATTCATTCGTCGCACAAGTCGCCGAAGTGACCGTCAAAAAAGACGGTTCAATCAAGGTTGACCGCATCATTTGCGCCGTGGATTGCGGCACGGCAATCAATCCTGACAACATCCGTTCGCAGGTCGAAGGGGCGGTTGGCTTTGCTCTGTCGGCGGCGCTGAGCGGTGAAATAACGCTCAAGGAAGGCCGTGTCGAGCAGGGTAATTTCGATGGCTATCCGCTGCTGCGCATCGGCGACATGCCGGCCGTCGAGGTCCATATCGTGCCGTCGACCAGCGCTCCAACCGGCATTGGTGAACCGGGCGTGCCGCCGCTGGCACCGGCTGTCGCCAATGCCATTGCTGCGGCTACCGGCAAGTTCCTGCACAAAATGCCATTTAATTCGGCTGAACTGGTCGCCTGAGATGGATAGCCAGGACACTCAAGTCCTCGCTGCCGCCCGGCGTTGGGCAGCAGCGGGGCATCGCTTCACGCTGGTCACCGTGGCCCGGACTTGGGGTTCCGCCCCGCGGCCGCCGGGGGCGTGGATGGCGCTGCGCGATGATGGCCAGGTGCAGGGTTCGGTTTCCGGCGGTTGTATTGAAACCGATTTGATCGACCGCCTGCTGGC
>JAUYQT010000755.1 GCA_030697085.1 Azonexus sp.
GCACCGACAGCACCGAAATCAACCCCTCAAAAACAGGTAAAATCCACCTCGCTTTAAGCCCCGATTTAGCCCGTTTTTACTTCTTCAAACTGGCTCCATTACGCCGATCATCGGTGGCTCCATAATGCCGGTCAATGACAGGCCAGACGAGGCACAATCTGGCTGGGCGGCAGATGGCCGAACTCGGCCGAGTTGGCCACCGCCAGCAGGCGTTCGCGTTCCAGCGGATTGAGCTTGTTTTTTGGCGCCTGCAGACGCACGGGGCGTTGATCGCCGCGTGATTGATCGCGTTGCCAGCGCTGCAAGGTGCGGCGGCTCAGCCCGATCAGTGCACAGGCGCAATCCTGCCGCGCCCCGGCGACGAGGGCTTCGCTGACAAGCGCCATGATTTGGCCGCGCTCTGCGAGGGAGGTCATTTGACCTCGTCCTCCCAGAGCGCGCGGAACTTTTTTTGCAGCATCAGCAAGGCGGCCGCCTCTGACAAGGCTTTCTCTTTGCGCACCAATTCACGTTTGAGTTGTTCATTCTCTTCTTTCAACCCCCGAAGCTCACGGGTGCTGGGCGCCGCCTTCCCTTCGGTACAGAAAGCTGTCTTCCAGCCGGTCAGGTGGTGGGCAAACAGGCCGCGCTCGCGGCACCAGGCATTCAGGGACTCGCCTGACAGGGCGTGACTTTCCTGTAACGCCGTCAGTTGCTCTGCCGCGCTCCAGTCCTGAGGGCGCTTCTCTTTGTTCGCCAAGCCGCTGACCTTGAGCACCGATTTCCTTCTCATCCAATTTTTTAACGTGTGGTAATTGATATTCAGTTCTTCGGCGACCGACTTCACTGTCCGGTCTCCGCGTGAATATAACTTGACTAAGGCCTGCTCGATAAATGCTTCGGAATATACCAATTTCATTGATGCCTCTAAGTTTCAAAATTAACTTTTAGAGGCGACAACTAGTCTGACGCAGGGGGGTACAGCTTGGCTGCCTGCGCCGAAAAACTGACCTCAATGTCGCGCAGACTTTCCCGGAAGGTGAGTTGGGCAAATGCCATGACCCGAAACTACTCAGCACAACTCAGGGCGCGAACGCCTTTGTCGCCGCCGTAACGCGCAACGTATCGATTGAATGTCGACCACGGCAGAAAGTCCATCAACTGCGCAAACAGTGTCTTGCCGGAATTCATGGTCATGCCCTTCAGAAAAATTCGAAGGGTCATTTGTCGCCGATTTCAAATCGACACCACACTTCATTGCACGGAAAGCCTCGTAAGCCATGGCGTTGGGCGCTTCGGGTAGTCATTTAACCGGACAGTAGTGGATTCAGCTATGAAATTTGTGTAAGCGATTGTCGTGATCTGACAAAGTAGAAGTAATATGAAAGCCTATGAAAAATACTCTTAAAAAAGTTATCTTAAGTTTCGCATTAATTATTACCAATACGTACGCCTCCGATACCTCCGTGTCTGCGAATAGTTGTATACAGACTGGTAATGTCACATGGAAAGTTTCTATAAGCAGCACGAGCGGCCCTCCTCTGTATATGGCATCTGCTTACATCTGGAATTACTCCGTCGCCTGCAAAGGAACGATAAATGGAGCTCCAGACCAAAAGATGTGCGAGTCAGATACAGCTGTTGGAACGCAGGGGCCTACGAAAGCTGATTGCGTTAAAATGAAGCAAGATGCTTCAACCGTTACAGTATGCCAACCTGTTACACCACCTGCGCCACTTCACAATGTTTGTATTTGTAGGAGCATTCTAGTTGCAGGTTGTACCTCAGGTTGAAGGCACATGTTCAAAAATACGCGTCAGTGTAAGAAAACGAAAAAGGGATCACCCTTTAGTCGGCCCGTATCAAGTATAGATGCTGACCGAAAACTGACCCACTAGAGGCGAATCTGCCGATGCAAAACTTACCCAGTGTTCCACTACTCCTGCTCAATCTTTGAGCAGGAGAAAAAGGGTGATCACCATGGAAATGATAGGCAAGATTAGACGGATGCACGTACGCGACAAACTGTCGCTGTACGAAATAGCGAAGCGCACGGGTTTGTCCCGCAACACGATACGCAAATAGGTGGGGCCGCCGGAGAGGGTGATGCCGACCTACCGGCGAAGCGAGACCCCCAAAAAGCTAACCGATTTTTACGAAACGCTGGAGCGAGCACTCAAGGCCGACGCGCTGCGTCCGAAGCACAATCGCCGGACCGCCAAAGCACTGTTTGCCCGTAACCGGTAACTCCCCCGGCGTTTTTGCCTAATCCCGGATGCTATGCAAAGGCGAGCGCAGCTGATTTTCGGCGAAGCGTGTGCTTCCACAACCGTGGCGTGAGCTCGTGGGCCGGGCTGGCTGGGTTCAGGCCGACGTGTTTGGCGCCGAGTTCGGTCCAACAAAAAAGCCATGATTTCCGGCACATTGGAATGGCCCGCAGGGCGCCTTCCAGATGGTTGGTGTCGATCGGCACATCCGGATCAGTCAGGTAGATCTCCAGTCCTAGCCCGGCCTTGGGGGGTGGGAAATCAGGAACATCTTTTTCTCGGCATCATTGATCAAAGCAGCTAAAAATGCAACCAGCTTCTCTGCATCAAACGCATCATCAATGATCATCCAGCGGGTCTTGCCTTGATTGGTTACGGTGGCAATCATGGAAAGCTTTTCACGCGTGCCACCGATTGCCATCGCCACAGGGGTTTTGACCGCCGATGCAAAGCTTCTACCGCGCACGTCGGTATTAACCAGCACCGTCTCGTCACCCCAATGAGTTTCAGCGCCTTCTTGCCTGGCACGTTGCTCTATGCCTGGATACTGGCTGTCAGCGCTGGATGAAAGAACTCAATATCTTCCTCTGCTATCTGCCGCCCTACAGTCCGGAATTGAACATGATCGAAATTTTTTGGAAACAAGCCAAGTATCACTGGCGCGAGTTTGTCACTTGGTCGAAAGAGTCCTTTCGATCCAAAATCAGCGAAATGCTTGATGGCTTCGGCACTAAATTTCAAATCAATTTCGCCTGATTACTTATGTCATTATTATTTATTTATATTGTCCCTTAGCTTTGTTCAGCGGGACTAGCGGAGCGTCCCAATGCAGTGGCGGCCTGACTCAGGCCATCAAAGATAGACTTGGCTAAGTCTTCCGGGAAATTCGCAGGTAGTTTGGTAGCCACCATCTGCGATGGCCTGGGGAGTTCTGGCGACCAACTCGTCAATCAGTGCTGGTGCATCGGGCAGATGGCAGTGTTGAGCTGTCTGTTCAAAGTGGTTGCGACGAATTTCCGACCATTTGTAATGACGGTTTTTGCCGTCAATTGCCATGGCCATTTTGACCTTGTGCGAAGAAAGACGCCCGGCGCCATGGCCCATGACCGGGTAAGTGGAAAATACGTCGTAGCGAGGGGTCCGGCGGTAAAACCCCTTCGGCTCAATGAACACTCGCTACCCCTACTGTTACTGCGCAGTGCGGCAATAAAATCGAGGCTCATGGCGACGTCGACCGCAGACATATAGCGTAAGAGGCTATCCACGCTGCAGCGCCAAGGTTCGGTTTCCAGTAGCGAGATGGTTTTTTGGCCAAGACCGTTCTGCTTCGCCATCTGAATTTGCGTCAAGCCTTTTTGCTTACGCAATCCTTTTAAGATGGGGCCGAGCTGTTGCTGGTTGGTAACGAGCTACGCCAGCGGACTTGTCGCCCTATTTCTCGAAAGCCGATTCATCGAAGACCAAAGCGGCACCGTGGCCGAAGTGGGTATTGGCGTCGACAATCAGTCGCTGCCTGACCTCGGCTCGCGACCAATTCGATTCGTTCAGCATATGGTGGAGCCGCTGGTAGTGCTGGTCACCGATGTGTCCTGGATGGACAAGCCGATGCGTGTTCGCTGGCAGAAACTGGGCGGCGTCGGCATGATTGAGTCGGCGCAAGAGATCAAGGGCAAGCTCGCTGTTGAGTGGCGCTACTTTATCGTTAGCGTTGGGATCAAAACGGTGACGCAATTTGCTGACGCGGTGCGTGCCCACTGGGGCGTGTAAGCAATGCACTGGGTGCTGGATGTGACTTTCCGCGAAGACGATTGCCTCGTACATAAAGGTGATGCCGCTCGTAATCTCTCCGCCATCCGCAAGTTCGCGCTTTCAGCCTTGCGCCTGGACAAACGCCATCCCGAACGTAGCCTGCGCCGACGTCGAAAGCTGGCCGACCGCCATCATGAGTATCGGGTCGAACTCGGGGTCTGAGGCGCAGTGGAACGGAAAATACCGTTAAGCGTTTGGCATGACGCGTCAATGCATTGCCGTCCGCTGCTGCGCTGCTGTGAAGGCATCCGTCGTCATTGACCCATCCATGTCCTCAATCTGGCGCAGCAATTCCGAATTGAGCGGATCAAAGACGTTAGCGAACAAATGGCTGCGTGCTTTGGAAAAGGCACTGGCGTTGACCACTCGGGACAAACGTGTTCGTCGGGCCAATAAGGCAAAGAAGCTATCAAGCTCCGTCTGCACGGCACCCCGGATGCCGGAGAGCAGAAATGCGATCAGATTTGGGAAAGTCAGATCACGCTGACGGGTGAAGTGCTGCGGCTCACGGCGGGCCGCTTCAAGGAAGCTCTTGCCATGAATAAATGCAGTTTTTGCTTGGACTAAGCTGCGAGAGGCAGCAAGTCCTTAGGAACACGTACGAAATAACCTCCCGAATTCATGCAGTTGAATTGGGCAGAACGGTGTAATTCCAAGCGGGCAGGAGCGTATCGGCGACGACGCGTAGAGAATTCTTGATGCCGCAAGCGGCCTTGCGTCCGGTTTCGTACACGCGGTCGATGATATCGTAACCGGTAACTCCCCGGCGTTCTTGCCTATGTCCGAAGAGTATGCAAGGGCGATCGCAACGGATTGTCTGCGAAGAGTTGCTTCCATAATCGCGGCGTCAGTTCCGCTACACGACTGGCTGGATGCTGTCCAACACGC
>JAUYQT010000757.1 GCA_030697085.1 Azonexus sp.
CCGGACGGAAGCCGGACATCTTCATGTTTTTACCCATGCGCTTCAGGCGCTGTTCCATTACTTTCTCGACATCGCTAATGGCAATGGAGAGGTCGACGCGACGTTCGAGTTCGTTAGCTTGTGCAGTAGTTGCTTCCATGAGAGTTCCTTGTGCCGACAGAGCCGAAAAATAAAGCCGCAAATTCTATCACGGTGAACCGAGTGCGGATTGGTCATGGCTACAGAGAAGTATTGCAAAAGTGTATTGCAAAAATTTCCAAGAGCCTATTGACAAGCTTTTAGGTGTGTCTATAATGCGGCCTTCTTTAGGCGGTTAGCTCAGTTGGTTAGAGCGCCACGTTGACATCGTGGAGGTCGTTGGTTCGATTCCAATACCGCCTACCAAAATTTCTGACAGAGCTGATTTGTGAATTTCCGAACTTGCCTTAATGTTCTGAAACCATAACCCGAGTCATAATTTGTTTGATCAAAAAAGTGCGGCTCATACCGCGCTTTTTTTTTGCCTAGAGATCCGCCATGCCTGATATTCAACTGCCTGATGGTTCCATTCGTTCCTTTGAGCAACCGGTTACGATTGCCGAGATTGCCGCCAGTATTGGCGCCGGCTTGGCCCGTGCGGCACTGGCCGGTAAGGTCAATGGCAGGTTGGTCGATACGTCTTTCTATATTGAAGAAAACGTCGAATTGGCAATTATTACTGATAAAGATGCCGAAGGGCTCGAGATTATTCGGCATTCTACGGCTCACTTACTTGCGCATGCGGTGAAAGAGCTGTTTCCCGATGCGCAGGTGACGATAGGCCCTGTTATTGAGAACGGATTTTTCTATGATTTTGCCTACAAGCGCCCGTTCACTCTGGATGATTTGGCGGCGATCGAAAAGCGTATGGCCGATCTGGCCAAAAAGGATATCCCGGTTAGTCGAGAGGTTCTAGGGCGTGATGAGGCGGTCACGTTTTTTCTTGCTAGGGGCGAGAAGTACAAGGCGGAATTGATTGGCGCCATTCCGGCGGGCGAGCAAGTTTCACTTTATCGCGAAGGTGATTTCGTTGATCTTTGTCGCGGCCCTCATGTTCCGACGACTGCCAAGTTAAAAGTTTTCAAGCTAATGAAGTTGGCGGGTGCTTACTGGCGGGGCGATCATCGTAACGAGCAGTTGCAACGTATCTACGGCACTGCTTGGGCCAAAAAAGAGGATCTCGATTCTTATTTAAATATGCTGGAAGAGGCCGAGAAGCGCGATCATCGCCGACTTGGTAAGCAGTTTGATCTTTTTCATATGCAGGATGAAGCGCCGGGGCTGGTTTTCTGGCATCCGAAGGGCTGGGCAGTCTGGCAGGAAATTGAGCAATACATGCGAGCGGTCTATCGCAATAATGGCTATCAGGAAGTGCGTTGTCCGCAAATTCTCGATAAATCGTTATGGGAAAAGTCGGGTCACTGGGAGCACTACAAGGACAACATGTTCACGACCTCTTCGGAGAATCGCGACTATGCGGTCAAGCCGATGAATTGTCCGGGGCATATTCAGGTTTTCAATGCTGACTTGCGGTCCTATCGTGAATTGCCGCTGCGTTATGGTGAATTTGGTTCCTGCCATCGCAATGAGCCGGCCGGCGCGTTGCATGGTTTGATGCGTGTTCGTGGCTTTGTTCAGGATGATGGTCATATTTTCTGCACTGAGGATCAAATTGAGGCTGAGGTAACTGCCTTCAATGCGCTGGTTCAGAAGGTCTATGCGGATTTTGGCTTTAATGATGTGGCGGTTA
>JAUYQT010000554.1 GCA_030697085.1 Azonexus sp.
CCGATTTCGTCGCCATCAACAAGTTCGACCGCAAGGGCGCCGAAGATGCGCTGCGCGATGTCCGCAAGCAGTATCAGCGCAACCGTGAGTTGTTCGCCCAGCCCTCGGATGAAATGCCGGTCTTCGGCACCCAGGCCGCCCGTTTCAATGACGATGGCGTGACCGCGCTTTATCAAGCGCTGGTTCCGGCACTCACCGATAAAGGCCTGCATCTCAAGGCGGGCAAGTTGCCCGTGGTCAGCGTCAAACAGTCCTCCAGCCAGCGCGCCATCGTGCCGGCCCAGCGCATTCGCTATCTGGCCGAAATTGCCGAAAGCGTCCGCGCCTACCACGCCCATACCGCCGGGCAGGTCAAGATCGCCCGTGAGCGCCAGTCGCTGCGTATCTCGGCCGAGCTTTTCAAGGCCTGCGACAAGTCGACCGCAGACTTCACCGAAATGCTCACCTGGAAGGATGGCCAGCTCGACCCGAAAGCCCGCAAGCTGCTCGACATGTGGCCGGCCACGGTGGAGGCTTATTCCGGCGACGAATACGTCGTCAAAATCCGCGACAAGGAAATCCGCACTCGTCTGGTCAGTGAATCCTTGTCCGGCACCAAAATCCGCAAGGTCATCCTGCCCAAGTTTGGCGATGACGGCGAAACCCTGCGTTTCCTGATGAAGGAAAACGTCCCCGGCTCCTTCCCCTTTACCGCCGGCGTTTTTGCCTTCAAGCGCGAAGGTGAAGACCCGACCCGGATGTTTGCCGGCGAAGGCGATGCCTTCCGTACCAACCGCCGTTTCAAGCGGGTTTCCGAAGGTATGCCGGCCAAGCGCCTGTCCACCGCGTTCGACTCGGTGACGCTATATGGTTGCGATCCGGACGAGCGGCCGGACATCTACGGCAAGATCGGCAATTCCGGCGTCTCGATTGCCACGGTCGACGACATGAAAGTGGTCTACGACGGCTTCGACCTCTGTTCGCCGACGACCAGCGTTTCGATGACCATCAACGGCCCGGCGCCGATCATTCTGGCCTGCTATTTCAACACCGCCATCGACGAGCAAATTGCCAAATTCAAGGCCGACAACGGCCGCGATCCGACCGAAGACGAAGCCCAGAAGATTCGTGAATGGACGCTGTCCTCGATCCGTGGCACGGTGCAGGCCGATATCCTGAAAGAGGATCAGGGCCAGAACACCTGCATCTTCTCAACCGAATTCGCCTTGAAGATGATGGGCGACATTCAGGAATATTTCGTCCATCACAAGATCCAGAATTTCTACTCGGTGTCGATCTCCGGCTATCACATCGCCGAAGCCGGTGCGAATCCGATCTCGCAGCTTGCTTTCACGCTGGCCAACGGCTTCACCTACGTCGAAGCGTATCTGGCACGCGGCATGCAGATCGACGACT
>JAUYQT010000050.1 GCA_030697085.1 Azonexus sp.
GCCTGCTAACCTGGAGCCTGACCGGACTGATTTTCGGTATTGCCCTCTGGTTCTGGGTACGCCCCGTCTGGCGTGATCTCGAAGCGCTGCGCCAAACGGCCCGCGACCTCGGTGATGGCAATTTCGAGGCGCGCTCCCCCACTGCCCGCAGCCATCTATTTGCCTCCCTGTCCGACACCATGAACAGCATGGCGGAGCGTATCCAGCAACTACTGGCGACGCACCGCGAACTTGCCTGCGGCATTTCCCACGAGTTACGCACCCCAATCGCCCGTATGCGATTCGCCCTCGAGATGCTCTCGGAGACGGAGCAACAAGACGAGCGTGAGCGGCTTTGGGCAATGATGGAAGACGACCTCGAAGAACTAGACCACCTGATCGACACCAGCCTGACCTACGCTCGCTTCGAGCGCGAATCACCGCAAGCGCATTTCTCCAGCGTTCGTTTTGCCGAATGGCTCGCTGATGAAGTCGATTCGGTGCGCCTGCTCGGGCGCAAACTGAATGTTGCGGTCAACACCGAAAAATTGCCTGAAAACCTGAACATCGACCTCGACCGCAAAGCCATGCCGTACGCCCTGCGTAACCTGTTACGCAACGCTTTTAAATATGCCAGCAAAGAAATCATGGTCAGCGCCGAACTGATTGACGATTGGATTTTTCTGCATGTCGATGATGATGGGATCGGCATTCCACCCGAAGAACGCGAACATATTTTCTCTGCCTTTACCCGCCTCGACCGCTCTCGCGACCGTGCCACCGGCGGCTACGGGCTGGGCCTGGCCATCGCCCGGCGCGTGCTCGAACTGCACGGCGGGACGGCCACGGCTGACGCCTCCCCGCTCGGCGGCGCCCGCCTGACACTGACCTGGCGCGCGTTCCAGTAATCGGCCAGCCAGCCGTTACACAGCGTCACAAAAGATCAAGGCTCGTTACGACGCAACGACGCTTGTACAACAGACGCCCCCCGCTCGCCTCCCTAAAATGCAAGGCATGGAAGTTGAACCCCCCACTACACAAAACCATCAAGAAATGACCGAAATGAATATCAAGGAATTTATCGAAGCAGCCCACCGCTACTTGTTTGGACAGGTGCCAGTTCGCCAGCCAGCATTGATACCGGTTCCGATTCGCCGAGTGCGCTAATGGCCTTCGCCGACAATCTGCCGCTCAGTGAAAGCTTTGGCGTATTTGTCGGTGTCGCAGGTTTTGACTGGCTGACAGATGGTCAGGCCGAGCCGCTCAAAGCCGCAGTACTCGCCATTGCTGCCGGTGCGATCATTGTCGCAACACGGCATTGGCTGAAGAAACGCCGCAAGGATTGAACCACCGATTTACCCTCCTCTCGAAATCCCCCCCCTTTTTCGAGAACTCCCTGTTACCCCGCCTTCGTGGCGGGGTTTTTTTTGTGAGTGCATTGGCCGGCGCTCATGTGACAGGTGACACCAGGGCTTTTCAGGGCAGCGAAAAATTTACGTCCCTGCGACTCAGTATCACCGAGGCTAACAACGATCACCCTGATCGCTGCGAAAATGCGGGCCGAACGGAAAGCGCCGTTCACTGCGGCCGAAATGGATTTTCCCGTCAGTCTCGGCATTGCCATCTCGACGGAATACAGCGGAACCCCGAATTACCCCGCCGTTGCTTCCTGGATGACGCGCACATCGCGCTGTGGGAAAGGTATCTCGATGCCATTTTCGCGAAAGGCGCGCCAGATGGCGATATTGATATCCGAGATGATGTTGCCGCGCCCTTCCTCGGGATCGGCAATCCAGAAGCCAAGTTCGAGATTGATCGCGCTGTCGGCAAATAATGTCAGGAAAACCTTGGGACCGGGATCGACCAGGACGCGCGGCTGGGCGGCTGCCGCCTCAACCATCAGGCGCATCGCCCGATCAAGATCGCAGTTGTAGGCAACCCCCACCGTGGTCGCCAGACGCAGGCGGCTATCCGAATAGGTCTGGTTCTGCACGACACCCGAAATCAGTGAGTCATTGGGCACGATGAACTCGGTCCCACCGGGATGGCGCAACACTGTGTAGCGCGTGGTGATCTGCGTCACCATGCCACCGTCGGCGCCGACCTGAATAACATTGCCGAGACGGA
>JAUYQT010000052.1 GCA_030697085.1 Azonexus sp.
GAATACGGCCTGACCTACCATTTCGAGCCCGGTTCACCGCGTGACGGCGTGACGCTGACTCTGCCACTGGCCCAGCTCAACCAGATTCCGGCGGCGCGCATGGAGTGGCTGGTGCCCGGCTTGCTCAAGGAAAAGCTGGTGCAGTTGATCAAGACGCTGCCGCATAAAATCCGCGCCAAGCTGGTGCCGGTGCCGGAATTTGTCGAAGAATTCGTGTCGACCGTAGCCGGCAATGACAAAAAGCTGGCGCCGGGCCTGATTCCGCCGCTGATCGACTACATCCTCGAAGCGCGTGGCCTGAATGCCCGCGGTTGGGCGGTGACGCCGGATGCCTTCCGGCCGGATGTGCTGCCGCTGCATTTTTCGATGAATTACAAATTGATCGACGAACACGGCCGCCAGCTCGACATGAACCGCAGCCTGGTGCAACTGCGCGCCGACTGGGGCAGGGAAGCGAAGCAGGAATTCGCCGAGTTGCACGAAACGCCTTCCGAATACGGCAAGCTCACCGACTGGACCTTTGGCGAACTGCCCGAACTTATGGAAGTGCCGGTTGCCGGGCAGACCGTGCTTGGCTACCCGGCATTGTCGGACGAAGGCGAAACCGTCAGCTTGAAGGTTTATGACTCCGCCGAGGAAGCCGCCAAGGCGCATCGCGCCGGCCTGCTGCGTCTGTTCATGCTGCAACTGCGCGAGCCGGCGAAGTATCTCGACAAGAACGTCCCGGGCCTGTCGCAGATGGGCATGCAGTTCATGGCGCTGGGCAGCGCCGAGGATTTGAAGCGGCAGATCATCGACCTCACTTTCGAGCGCGCCTGCCTGAACGAACCGCTGCCGACGACGCCGGAAGCTTTCAAGAGCCGTTGCGCCGAGAGCAAGGCGCGGCTCGGTTTGATCATGCAGGAGGTTTGCCGGATGGTCGGCGCCGTGCTCACCGAATGGCAGGCAGTCACCAAGAAAATGCCTGCCTTCAAGGCGCATGCCTCGGCGCTGCAGGATATCGAAGCGCAACTGAAGCGCCTGATGGGCAAACGCTTCGTCACCGAAACCCCGTTCGAGCGTCTGCAACACTACCCGCGCTACTTCAAGGCGATTCAGGTCCGGCTCGACAAACTGAAGGCCGACCCAACCCGCGATGCCCGCGCCTTGGCCGAATACGCGCCGCTATGGACCAACTACGAGCGGCGGCTGACCCAGCTTGCCAAGCTCGGCAGTATCGATCCGCAGATCGAGCAATTCCGCTGGTTGATGGAAGAGTTACGGGTTAGCCTGTTCGCGCAGGAACTCCGGACGCCGGTGCCGGTCTCGGTTAAACGGCTGCAAAAACAATGGGAGGGAATTCAATTTGGCTGATGTCGTTCTCGCGCTGATGCGCAGTTTTGCCAGCCTGCGCCAGGGACGAATCTGGCTCTACGTCTTGGTGCCGGCGCTATTTTCCCTTGTCTTGTGGGTCGTGCTGGCGATCTGGGGCCTGGGTCTTTTGATCGAGTGGTTGCTCGGTCATCCCCCGATGACGATTCTGATCGGCTGGGGTCTCGCCTGGCTGGCCACGGTGCTGGCCTACACCGGCGCCTGGATGGCGATTTTCGCTGGCGCCTACCTGACTACTTCACTGCTCGCCGCCATCGTGATCATGCCGCTCATCCTCAAGCAGCTGGCGGAAACCGATTACCAGGACGTAGCGCCGATGGGCAAGGACAGTTTCACGGCGGCTGCGGTCAACAGTATTTTTGCCTCGATTTTGTTCATCGCCGGCTGGTTGCTGACGCTACCTCTGTGGATCATCCCCGGCCTCTCGCTGATCCTGCCCTTGCTGTTGATGGCCTGGCTGAACCGTCGTACCTTTGCCTACGACGCGCTGTCGATGCACGCCACCGATGTCGAGTGGCAGTCGTTGCGCGGTCAGCACAAGGGCCCGATGTTCATGCTCGGCCTGAGCATGGCGCTGCTCGCCCATATCCCGGTTATCGGCTTGCTGGTGCCGGCGTTGGCCGCGCTGGCTTTTGTTCATTACGGACTGGAAACCCTGCGTCGCTCGCGCGGTGGCGCGCTGCTGACCGGCGAGGCGCGGCGTGTCGTAGAATGACCGGAGATTATTGAATCAGGAGCGGATCATGGGTTTGCCGGTACGCAAGACAGAAAAACGCTTTTCTTACGCCGATTACCAGCGCTGGCCAGATGAAGAGCGCTGGGAACTGATCGATGGTGTGGCTTATTGCATGAGTCCGGCCCCAACCTCGGCGCATCAGGCGCTGGCCGGAGAATTTTATTGGCGAATTGCCGCGTTTTTGCATGGCAAACCCTGTCGTGCCTTCATGGCGCCTTTCGATGTGCGCCTGGCCGAAGCCGATGCCACGGATGAGCAGATCGTCAATGTGGTGCAGCCGGATATCGTTGTTTATTGTGACACTGGCAAGATTGATCAACGCGGCGGCACGGCGGCGCCCGAGTGGATTATCGAAGTGCTCTCACCGTCGACCGCCGCCCGTGACCAGCGGGAAAAACTGGCGCTTTACGAGCGCTTTGGCGTCGAAGATTACTGGCTCGTGCACCCCGGCGACCGACTTTTGACTATTTATCGTCGCAACGAAAGTGGACGATACGGGCGGGGGCAGGTTTTTGACGAAGAGGCGACTGTGGCAGCGCCCAATTTCCCGGAGCTTAACTTTTCCTTGATGGAAATTTTTTCAGTGTTACCTGAATCCCTATGAAAACTTTTGGCGCCATCATCATTGGCGATGAAATTATGTCCGGCAAACGCCAGGACAAACACTTCGCAAAAATTGCCGAGATGCTCGGCGCACGCGGCCTGATGCTGTCCTGGGTGGAATATCTGGGCGATGACCGAGCACGTCTCGCCGCTACTTTCAAGCGCACGATGGCCACCGGCGACGTGGTGTTTTCCTGCGGCGGCATCGGCAATACGCCGGATGACCACACGCGGCAGGCCGTGGCCGCGGCGCTCGGCGTCGGGCTGGAACTGCATCCGCAAGCCTTCGCGGAATTGAAGCTGCGTTTTGCCAACGACGAGATCACCGAACAGCGCAAGCAACTGGCGACTTTTCCGGCCGGCGTCCGG
>JAUYQT010000555.1 GCA_030697085.1 Azonexus sp.
TCTCGTTCCAGGCAGAGTTTCCCGACAGGCTGAGGCTGGGTAAAAGTCCCGCTCTGCCTTGCGGCATTTTTTCCTGACCGGCCGCAAGCGTCGACTGCGCTGCGGCAAAGCTCGGGTCATTTTGTTGCGCCTCGCGGTAAATCTGCATCAGATCAGCCGCAAAAAGTGGCGTCGTCAAAAGTGGGGAAAGCAGCAGCCAGGCGAATTTTTTCATGCCATTCTCAGTAGTGACGCATTGTGGGATTGACTTCTGTAGCCCAAGCCTCGACGCCGCCCGCTAGATTGTGCACGGCGGTGTAACCTTTGCCTTCAAGGAACATGGCAACCTGCAGACTGCGGGCGCCGTGGTGGCAGATCACCACAATTTCCTGATCCGGATTCAGTTCGTCACAGCGTAACGGCACCAGATGCATCGGGATGTGTTGCGAGCCGGGCAGGCGACACATCTCGATTTCCCACGCTTCGCGCACATCAAGCAACAGTGGTTTGACTCGGCTTGCGTCAGCCAGCCAAGCAGCAAGTTGAAGGGCGCGAATTTGTTGCATCAGAATGAAAAGCGGGATTTTGCGGCAATGCCGTCGAGCGGTGGAATCACGGTTTCAAACAGGTTGACCGTATTGAAGACGCCCTCGGCCGTACAGGTGATCAGTTGTGCTTCCATAACCGGCGCTTCGCCAACCACAACCGCCATCCGGCCACCAACACGCAGTTGCTTGAGCAATGCCTCGGGTAGTTTGGGTACCGAGCCAGACAGCACGATGGCGTCGTAAGGGCCGCGCTGTGGCCAGCCGTTTGCGCCGTCACCGATTTCAACGTTGACGTTGGTGATGCCAGCGCGCTGCAGGTTCTGCTGGGCGATCCCGGCCAGTTCGGGACGGGATTCGACGCTTAATACGTGGTCGCTATGAGCGGCCAATAGGGCGGCCATATAGCCGCTACCCGTGCCGATTTCCAGCACTTTGTCGGTTTTCTTGAGGGCCAGTTCCTGAAGTAGCTTGGCTTCAATTTTTGGGGCCAGCATGACCTGACCGTTGCCGAGGGGAATTTCCATATCGGCAAAAGCAAGATTGCGATAAGCCGGTGGAGCGAAATCTTCGCGCTTGATGACAAAAAGCAGATCAAGAACATTTTGATCCAGAACTTCCCAGGGGCGTATCTGTTGTTCGATCATGTTGAAGCGCGCTTGCTCGATATTCATTTGGGTCTCCGTAGACTTAATATTAGCACTAACTAATATATTGATTCGGACAAAAATAAATTATACCTGACTCTCCGAGTGGCTCCCACGCAGGCCGTGGCGCAGAATATCGAGATGAATTTGCAGGTAAAGGCGGGGGTTGCTCTCGCTGTTCTGGCAGCATCCCAGTGAAAAGCGCCAGATCAGCAGCATCAGGATCGGGGCGATGACGACGTCGATTGTGGTTTCAACATCCATGCGGCGGAACTCGCCGGCGGCCATGCCGCGCTCAAGGGCGGCGCCCACCAGTGCGCGGCCACGGCAGATGACATTTTCGTAATAAAACCGGGCTACTTCGGGAAAATTTCGCGCCTCGGCGACCATGAGTTTCGGGATGCCGGCAAATTCAGTCAGGCCGATCTTCCCCCACCAGTTATCGAGCAGTTTTTCCAGTAGCTCGAAACTGCTGCCGGTGTGCTTGGCTGCAATCGCTTCGTTTTCAGCGACAACAGGAAGAATGCCTTCCTGAATGACCGCCTTGAACAGCGCTTCCTTGCTGTCGAAGTAGAGATAGAGCGTGCCTTTGGAGACGCCGGCGCGGCTTGCAACGTCTTCCAGCCGGGTGGCAGAAAACCCTTTTTCGACGAAAAGGGAGAGTGCTGCGGCGCTCAACTCAGAGGGGCGGGCATCCTTGCGGCGTTTCCGTGTTGTAGCATCAGCGAGCATGGTTAAATTAGTGACTGAAAAGTCATTAATTTAACCATGCTGCTTTATTTCAGGTCAACGGTCTTCTTTGATGAGGCGGCCGGCAATTGGCTGGATCGGGCGAGCGTTGTTTTTATACAGCCGGGAGAAGATATTGATCTGCTCCTGCGAGACTTGTACCGGTTGCTTCATAACCATCCACAAGACGCCTTCGCTGCAAGGCGGCGTGGTCAGTGAGCCCATGTAGGTGTAATAGCTGCGGGTTGCCGGGAGCAGGGTGCTGGGGTCGATGATCACACTGGGCGGCTGGAGGGGGGCGTTTTTCTCAAGCGGGAGATTGTTCCAGAGCGTTTGAATGAACGGGTTTTCGCTACCGCGTTCGAGTAGAACGGCGACAACGGCAAGCTCCCCTTGATCTGATTTGTGCACCAGATGGACGACCATATCGAAGCGCTGGCCATTGATCTTCTCTTCGGAAGGGCGGTGGAAATGGAACTGCACCAGTTCGTAAGTTTTGCCGGTGAGGTTGATCGAACTGTCACCGACTTCAACTTGAACCGTATGGCCGTTATTAACGATGCGGAAGGTGGAGGGGCGGTAGTTGAACTTGATCGACTCGAGGTCGACCTTGATGCCGTCACGAATGTCGATGGGCGACTGGCGTTGACCAATGGCGCAGGTGGTATTTTTAGGGTCAAGTTTGGACCAGTTTTCCGGACGGCCTTCACCCTCGTAATCCCAATGAATATGCGCGTGTTGCCTGGCCGGTTCGAGGCTTGCCAGTTCCAGCATATAACCCTCAGGTTTAGCCGGCTTTTTGGCTTTGGGTGCGCTGGAATGGGCTGTATAAACGGTAATGGTCGATGATTTTTTCGGGGCTTCTGCCTTGGCTGGTGCGGGGGGCGGGGCTTCCCTGACTTTTTCGGCAGCGGCTTTCAGGTTGGGTTTGATTGACTGCGCGGGTGCGTGGTCGGCTGTCTCGGCCGCTTTGATCAGTGGCGTCTTTGCGGCCTTGGCACTTTCTTTTTGCAGCATTGCCTGATTGGCCAGCTTGAGTTCGTTGGCTGCCTCGTTGGCTTTTTCTGCCAGTTCAGCCGGCGTGTCTTTCGGCGGGCGGCAGACTTCACGCAGGACCTTGTCGTCGAGCGTGCCGCTGCGTACGGGTAAATCGCTACCTTTGAGGTCTTCTTCCCGAATTGCCTCGGTTTCGTCTTTTTTGTAAATGCGCTTGACTGTATTGGCATTGCGCGTGCCGCAGTCA
>JAUYQT010000086.1 GCA_030697085.1 Azonexus sp.
GCATCACCCATCACTGCGAAATCCTCGAAACCGGCAACGATTCTTACCGCTTTAAACAGCGGAAAAAAACGGTCAAATCAGCCTGACAAACTGGAAAGATTTGGACGCTGACAACTGGAAAGTATTGGACGCTGATTGACATCAACCCGCGCCTGGCCCTGCGCGTCGGTCGTATCGGCACCGAATTTTTGATGCTGTCTGATTCGCGAATGGTTAATTACGCCTATTTGACCGTGCGACCCAGCGTCGAATTCTTCGGCGGCGTGCCGATACACTACGGTGACGGCTTTGATGCGCAAGTTCGCTGGCCGATCGGCGATGGCATCCTGAGCAGCGAATTTTTTGCCGGCTTCGCCCGGGAAAAGCTGCCCTATTACGAGCTCAACAACTCCCGCAGTTTGAAATACTCACTCGGCTATCAACAAGGTTCCTGGCAATTTCGCTACATCTATGCACAGAGCCGTCTAGCCAACGATATCCCGAACCTGAACGATTTACGCACGACACTTTCAGCCGCCGGCGCCGAATCTGCAGCCAGCGCCCTCAGTCTGAGCGGCAGCCTAAGTCGCTACCATTCGCTCGGCGCCGCTTATGACGACGGAAATTGGCAGCTCCAGGCAGCCATCAATGCAGTCAATCATGATTTCGTAATGTTCGAGGATTCCCGAGCGGCCTATGTCATTGTCAGTCATCGTTTCGGGCAACTCAGCCCATTTGTCGGCTATGCGCGAGGAATGTCCAAGGCCAAGAATCTCGATACCGGCCTGCCCGCTGCATTTTTCTCCGACCTGAACACCGGCGTCGCCAACGTCTTGAAGCGAACCCATCAGGATCAACGCACAATTACCCTCGGCGCCCGCTGGGACTTTGCGCGCAACATGGATCTGAAAGTCCAGCTTGATTTGATCAAAGGCAACGCCTCTTCCATCTTTCTTTACGAAAACGTAAAGCCCGGCTGGAATGGGCAAACAAACTTACTCAGCGTTGCACTCGACTTCGTTTTTTAACCCATGGCCAAACCACCCCCCTTGCGCGGCCGGATCGCCTCTCTTCTGGTGGTCTTCGCACTCTTTTTACCGGTTACGGCCTCGGCTGATCTGGTCGTTGTCGTCTCCCCGGATAGTGGCGTCGAGCATTTATCAAGAACTCAGGTGATCAATATCTTTCTCGGCCACCACCGGGAATTGCCCAACGGCCGGCCTGCGACTGCGGTCGATTTGCCTGCGGTCAACCCGCTAAAAAGCCAGTTTTATAAAACGCTGGTGAACCGCGATATCGACCAAATGGCTGCCTATTGGTCACGACTGGTTTTTGCCGGCAGCACGCCACCCCCTTTCCAGGCAAGAAGCACTCAGGAGGCAATTCAATTTATCGCTGCGAATCGCGGCGCGGTGGGCTACCTCGACAGCCGATCCGTGGATGCCCGGGTCCGGATTGTCCTGACGCTCGAATAAAACCGGCCCCGATCCTGGACAGCACGCTAAAGGCACAAAGACAACCAAGAAGGTAAGCGTTAATCATGTTGCCCCATTTACCCCTCCCCTCAAAACGAAGCCTGCTGTCCATGACGCTCCTTGTCGTTGGCCTGGCATCGGTGCTGGTGGCAACCCTTTTCATCCTCATCACGCTGGCCCTGACCCATGGGCGAGCCGAGGATCAAGCGACTAAACGGCTCAATGAATTGATCGATTCGACAAGCGTCATGGCCAGTGTCGCCTGTTTCGCCAACGACGCCACGCTAGCCGCCGAAACCGCCAATGCGCTGATCAAGCACAGCGATGTACTTAGCATCAGCATCTACAGCAACAATGAAAAACTGGCCACCGCGAGCCGCCCGAGGCCACCGCTGATCGCCAACCAACACAAAGCCGCGCCACTGAGGCACGCCATCCACTCGCCATTTGACCCGACGGAAATAATTGGCGAAATCCAGCTCACGCCGAACTGGCAGGAGATTCACAAAACCGTACGTGACGATGTACGCCATGCGGCAACGATTCTGATCCTCGTCGCCACAGGCATTGTCGCGGTGATTGGCGCAGTCATTACCCTGCTCGTCGTTCGCCCGGTCAAGTCCATTTCAGACCGACTGCATTCGATCAGTGCCACCACCGGAGAAAAGCTGCATGTTCCGGCGGCGCACGCCAAAAATGAACTTGGCCGGCTAGTCGAGGATATCAATGACTTGCTCGGCCGCTTCCAGGTCGAGCACGAGTCACGCCTGCAGCGCGTCGTTACAGAAAAACTAAGCCTGGCCGCCGAGGTGTTCAAAAATAGCCAGGAAGGCATCATGATCACCAACCGGCAAAATGAAATCGTCACGGTCAACCGGGCTTTCAGCCAGATTACCGGTTACTCGGAAGCAGAAGTGATTGGG
>JAUYQT010000110.1 GCA_030697085.1 Azonexus sp.
GAATGCCTGCTTTGGACCCGGTCTGGAAAAAAGCCTGAATACCTCGGTGTCTGAAGTTTTTGATCATGTGTGTAGCGTAGCTTAACGCTTGGTTCACTTCAAGTCTGATCTAACGGAGGCACAAGACCAGGTTTTCGTACATCGCAAGAGCGCGGGAAAACATTTCAGATTTCGGTGAAATTTCCGGTTGACCGTGCGGCCAGCTAGATTTTATGGTCGTAGCAACCGCCAAAATCACTCCAGCCGCCCAATCCGCATTTCCCCCACTGCAGGATGTGCTTCCAGCGCCGGAATCAAAAGGGCCTCAATTAGACCTTGACGTTACCTGCTCGATAGATGGCTTATGAAAGCACCGACACCAATTCATCGTCCATCAAGTGAGTACCGACCGGAATAGCCCCTAAAGCCTCCGCCATCAAGGCCTCGAATTGCTCTGCCGGCAGCGGGCGGGAGAAAAGATAACCCTGCCCATAGTCGCAGCCGGCGGCAATCAGCAGGTCGCGTTGTTCTTCCGTTTCAATGCCTTCGGCGATGACTTTCATGCCCAAGGCGTGCGCCATGACGATGATGGCGTTGGACATGACGAGATCGGTTGAGGCGGGCGCCAGTTTGCTGGTGAATGACTGGTCGATTTTCAGGTAGTCGATATCGAAACGGCTGAGGTAGGCGAGTGACGAATAACCGGTGCCGAAATCATCGATGGCGACTTCGATGCCGGCATCGCGGAAATCCAGCAGTGCTTTCGAGACCGTGGGCCTGTCCTTGAGCAGCACGCCTTCGGTTATCTCGACGATCACCCCGTCGCCGGTGATGCCGGCCTGTTGCAGGTGCTCGGCCCACAGTCCGCTGCGCTCTTTCAGCATCAATTGCACCGGCGATACGTTGACGCTGATCTTGACCGGATAGCCGGCCCGTTCCCGCCAGCGCCGGCTGAAGTCGAGTGCTTCGCGAAATACCCAGTCGCCAATTTCGATGATCAGGCCAGTCTCTTCGGCAACGGGGATGAATTCCATCGGGCTGACCATGCCGCGCTCGGGGTGATGCCAGCGCAACAGGGCTTCGGCTTTGAACAGGTGGCCGGTTTTCAGATCGATGATCGGTTGGAAATACAGTTCGAACTCCTGCCGGGCCACGGCGTCGTGCAGGTCGCGGATGAGATGGGTGCGTTTGATCGATTTTTCTTCAAGGGATTTGGAAAAGTGGCTGAAGCAGTTTTTCCCGTCATCTTTGGATTTGTACATCGCCTGATCGGCATTTTTGAATAGGGTAACCGAATCAATCGCGTCACCTGGGCAGACCGAAATGCCGATACTGGCCGAGACATTGGCCCGTTCCTTGGACAGCTGGTAGGGGCGCGACAAGACTTCGACCAGAACCCGGGCGACCCGCTCGATATGGCTGGCATCAGTGATCTCGGTCAGGATGACGGTGAATTCGTCGCCGCCCAGGCGGGCAACGGTGTCCGTTTCCCGCACGCAGGACTTGATGCGTTTCGCCGCCTCGATCAGCAGCTCGTCGCCGACCAGGTGGCCGTAGGTGTCATTGACTTCCTTGAAGCCGTCAAGATCAATGAGCAGCAGGGCCATCGAATCCTTGGCGCGGGAGGCGCGCTTGATGCCTTGCTCCAGGCGGTCGGAGAACAGGCGACGATTGGGTAACTGGGTCAGGGTGTCGAAATTGGCGTGTTTCCAGATCACTTCTTCCGATTTTTTCTTGTCGGTGATTTCCGAGAACAGGGCGACATGCCGGTGCGATGAGCTGGCCTTGTCCTGAATGACATTGATGTTCAACCATTCGGCAAAAATGTCGCCGTTTTTCTTGCGGTTCCAGATCTCGCCGGCCCAGTGGCCGGTTGCTTCGATGGCTTGCCACATCGCCAGGAAAAAGCTCTTGTCATGACGCCCGGAACTCAGCATGTTGGGGGTCTGGCCAATCGCTTCTTCGGCGCTGTAGCCGGTGATCGTGGTGAAGGCCGGATTGACCGAGAGGATGGTGTTGCTTTCGTCCGTCACCACCATGGCCTCGCTGCTCGACTGATAGACCGAGGCGGCCAGTTGCAGTTGCTTGAGCACGCGCTCGGAGAGATCGGTGACGACCATGCATAGCCCTTGCTGATCCTGGCTGTCGAGCATGTTCAGCGACATCTGCAGGGGGAGCGGTGTGCCGTGGGCGTCGCAGAAGATAACTTCGTTGCGGCTTGAGCCCTTCAGCCCATCGGCCAGCATCGCCGCGATGCTGGTCCGCTTTTCCGGCGGAACGAAACGAAACAGGGATTGGCCGATGACCTGTTCGAGTGGCGTGTCCAGCATCTGGGCGAGATAGCTGTTGCAATAGACGATCTCGCCATCGATCAGGATGGCCGCCCCTTCGTTCATGGCCTCGACCATGGCTCGATAGGCTTGCTCCGTCCCCTGTCGCGTGAAAATTTCGGTCCCGTCGGCACCGGGCAGGAGGACGGCGTCGATCTCGCCGGCACTGATCGCCCGCAAGGTATCCTGCAACTCAGTCACCTGAGCCTGCAAGGTACTGACCTCGTCCTGCAATTGGGCGATGATCAGGTCGCTCTGCTTGCAATCCATTCGATTAGGCTCCACTGGGTATCGGGTGTACGTTACTTCGAGGAATTCGGGCGCAAATCCAGTCCAATGAGGACGCGTTCGGCATCGGCAAAGCTGCCGATCACCCGGCGCAGCG
>JAUYQT010000122.1 GCA_030697085.1 Azonexus sp.
GTTGGGTCATCCAGTCTTGCTTGTAGGGATCGTCGCCAATCAGGTAATCGATCTCAATGCTGCGGTCAACGTCAATAACATGCCGAAATAGTGCGGCGCTCAGGACGGTGCCGGCTGAGGTGTAGGCGTAGTCTTTGTCGTAAGCAAGCTTGACGATGTGGGTTTTTCCCTCTGCGACTAACCAAAGCTGGGCGGCAACAGGTTTATCGCCAAGGTAGAGAACACCAAGGCGTAGCCAGCCTTTTGCTGCGGCGAGTTGGCAGAGTCCGGGTATAAATTGAGGAAATGGCTCAGGGTTTTTCCAGCTACGGTTATAGACATTGACAAAGGCGGCAATGGCTTCGTCGAGTCCAGAATTGCCGCCTTGGACGATCTGGAGTTTGTAGCCGGGCATCTGGGCCAAACGCTTTTCAGCACGACGCAGAGTATTGCGCAGTTTGGCCGGGCGAGCGGCCAGATAGGTGGTCGCATTGCTATCGACGGGGAGATACCAGTTGCCAAAGTTGAAGTAATCGTCAACCAGCCAGCCAGATTTTTGGCAGGCACATCTTAGTTGTGAAAAGGATGGCGAGGCCGGGTCCATCGGTGAAAAATAAAGCTCACTGCATTTTTGCCGGCTGGCTTTAAGTTGCCGGGTTAGATTTTCCAGTTGGCGGTGATCGGCGTGAACTTCGTCAACCATTCCAAAGAGCGGGGTGTAGAAATTGCTGAGTGAAAATATCTTTTCTGGCTTGTCCGGCAGCGTAAGCAACGGCAGATAACTTGGCGTTCTTGCCGCACTGCAGGAAGCACGACAAAGACTCAGTTGCGCCCCGGCCGGCATGGCGGTTTCAGCTAGGAGCAAAAACCATTCGAGGCTGAGATGCGGATCACTGATTTTAGCCGGTGAATTGGCCGCAAGGAGCGCCCGCACTTCCATGATGAAATCAGCCGGTTCCTTGAGCTGAAAGCACTGTTGATCATGCATGGCCTGAGGCTTGATCAGGGGAATCATCATCTGCCGTGGCTTTCCTCTAGCCATTTTTGCGTAATTTTCTCAACCAAATGACGCCATTCTGCGGTGGAAAACGTATGGTCCGCTTCAGGAATATTGGTTTTTTGAATCCTCGACTGCCCAAGTATAGCTGCCCAGCTTCTTTCTGCGGCTACTTCGAGAAACTCCTTGGCGGTGTAATCGTTACCGCTCAAAATGAACAAGACTTGGCCAGAAAAGGTTTCTAGCCCACGGGCCATTCTTTGCTGAAATGGCAGGGCTTCATGGTTTACAACGCTAATGGATGTTTCCCGCGTTTTTTTGAGGTTGTCAGTAAACCCCTGAATGGCCTGAACAAGCCCGAGATTGCCGGTTAATAATTTACGCCAAAAATCGGCCTGTAAAAGGCGTTGACCGTAGTAGTGCTTGATACGCGTCTTGGCCAGGCTTATCTCTGAGCGAACCCAGGGGTTGAGCAGGACAAGCCCGGTGACTCTGGGGTCATGAGTCGCATCAAGGTATAGAAGACTGGCCGACGCCGCGTCGCAGAGCCCCCAGAGAACCACATTTTTTACGCTTGGGCATTGCACCTGGAATGCATCAATGGCCGCAGAAAAATTGTTGTTCAGGGCTTGAAAATCGAGCGGCGCCCCACTGCTGTCACCACTCCCGCCATGATCAAAGCGCATCACAAAGTAGCCAGCAGCAGCCAATGCGCGTGATAGCAAGACAAATTGCCGATGGCTACCGACCCGATATTGCGGGCCACCAACCACGATCAACAAGCCGGTGGCTTTGGGGGACTCAGGCTGGGCAACGATACCAAGCAAGCGTTCGCCAGCGCAGTCGAAACTTAATGCTTGCTCGGTATAGTTCATTGCCACGAGGTCAGGACTGCCAGGTTTTCTGCGATCAACGTCGGGCAATCTTCAATTTCTATGGTTTGCCAGAAAGCGGGACCTTCGACGATTTTCGCCTCAATATTGAAGCCGGCAGATTGCCATTGCTCGATGCACGTTTGTGAAGCGGGACCAAAGCTGGCATCTTGACGTGTTGAAAGTTCGAGCCAGCAAATTCGTGCCAAGTGGCTGGCCGGTGGTCGCAACTCGGCATTTTTCAAGCCGTCAGCCAGTCCGGGCGAAATGGTGTAGCCAGCAATTTCAACCGCTTGGCCGGCCGCGAGTCGTTGCCGGATTTGTTCGATGCTCCCCTTGCCCTGCCCAGAGGCAAGCCCGCCCGCCATTTTCAGACGCATAAATTGTTGCCAATGTTGCTTGCCGGAAACGACAGGTTGCCAAAAAATAAAATCAGGCTGTTCTGGCAGGTTGACCGCGGCCGTTGCTGCCAGTAGCGCACCGGCACGCAAGCCCCATAGGGTTAGCGGCGCCTGGCTTTGGGTGCGCAGCCATTCATAGGCAAAAAACACATCATCTTCCCAGGCTTGCCAGGTAGCATCGGCGAAGTCTCCAGAACTATCACCACAACCAAGCAAGTCGATCTGCAGCACATCAAAGCCGGCGTCAGCCATGGCACTGGCCTGCAAAGCTGCCATGCGCCGGGATTTGTTCATTTCTTCAGCAAAGGGATGCAAATAGATGACCGCGCCTCGCGCCTTCGGGTGTCGTGCAGCGTGGAAGAGGCAAAAGCGCTGCCCGTACCTGGCGGGGAGAAAAAAGGCTTGCAAGTGGCGAACCTGCTGCCTGAAGCTAGACGGACCTAGCCGACCAGCTTGCTATCAACAAATTCAACGAGGGCGCCCACGGTGGCGAAGGTGCTGCCTTCGATTTCGTCATCATCCACAGTAAAGCCAAAACGGCTTTCAAAACTGCTGATCAAGGCGACGACAGCCATTGAATCGAGCTCAGGCATAGCCCCCAATAACGGTGTATTCAGCGAAAAATCAGCTGACCGACCATTCAAACTTAGAATTTCGTCCAGAAGGGATAGCACTTCTTTTTGAGTATTCAAGCCTTGCTCCAACGTTGGATTTTAGTGGCGGCATTATAAAGGCGGATTGGATTTGCCTGCGTGAGATCGTGTGCATTGGCATATTAAGCGTTTAGTCTAAAATCATCGCACATGACTGATTCCACCCTTCTCCCCGAACTCGTTTCCCTTGCTGCAGCGCGTAATCCCGGAGCGCCTGCACTGACTTATGGTAAGCACACTTTGAGCTATGGCGAACTTGAGGTGGCGGTTAACAGCTTTGCCAGTGGCCTGATTTCTCTTGGCCTGCAACGAGGTGAGCGGGTTGCCATTTACCTTGAAAAACGCTTTGAGACGGTGATTGCCAGCTTTGGCGCACCGGCAGCGGGGGGCGTTTTTGTGCCGTTGAACCCGCTGCTGAAGGCAGAGCAGGTGGGCTATATTTTGCGCGACTGCAATGTGCGGGTTCTGGTGACTTCGCCGGAGCGACTGCCGCTGCTGCAGGAAATGCTGCCCGCCTGCCATGACCTGCGCCATATCGTCATGCTGGACTCAGCTGAACCCTTGGCACAAATTGGCACGCTGAATATTTGCTTCTGGGGTGATTTACTTGCTCAGTCCTCAACAGCAGGTCATCGGCTAATCGATACCGATATGGCCGGCATTCTTTATACGTCGGGAAGCACCGGCAAGCCGAAAGGCGTTGTGCTCTCGCACCGCAACATGGTGGCTGGGGCGAAGAGTGTGGCGTGCTATCTTGAAAACCATGCTGGCGACACCTTGCTCGCCGCCCTGCCCCTTTCTTTTGATGCCGGTTTCAGTCAATTAACGACGGCTTTTCATGTCGGCGCCCGAGTCGTGTTGCTGAATTACTTGCTGCCGCGCGATGTGATCAAATCGATTGAACGCGAGAAGGTAACCGGGCTGACGGCAGTACCGCCGCTTTACATTCAGCTGACGCAACTGAACTGGCCGGAGACAATCACCGGGCACCTGCGTTATTTCGCCAATACCGGCGGTCGCATGCCGGGCGAAACCCTCCAGGCTTTACGCCAACACCTCCCACAGAGCCGGCCTTTTCTGATGTATGGCCTGACCGAGGCTTTCCGTTCGACATTCTTATCGCCGGACGAGGTTGAGCGCAGACCTGACTCAATCGGCAAGGCAATCCCCAATGCCGAGATTTTGGTCTTACGCGAAGATGGTTCACCCTGTGCACCGAATGAGCCGGGCGAACTGGTGCACCGTGGCGTGCTGGTAAGTATGGGTTACTGGAATGATCCAGAAAAAACGGCCGAGCGCTACAAGCCTTTGCCCAGTCACGCGCCAGGACGCGAAGCCGGGCTGGTACTGCCGGAGATCGCGGTATTTTCCGGTGACACAGTGCGGGCAGATGAAGATGGCTTTCTTTATTTCATCGGCCGGCGTGACGAAATGATGAAAACATCCGGCTACCGGGTCAGCCCGACAGAGGTCGAGGAGATTCTTTACGCCACTCGAATGGTCGGTGAATGCATTGCCTTTGGCGTCGATAACGACCGCCTCGGGCAGGCTATTCAGGTGATCGCCACCCCTCCCAATGACAGCGTGCTTGATATTGCGGCGCTACTGACCGAGTGCCGGGCTCGCATGCCGGCTTATATGGTGCCGGCGGGTATCGAGGTGCAAAATGGGCCGCTGCCGCGCAATCCGAATGGAAAGATTGACCGAAAAACGCTATCGACTGCGTGGCTTGAAAAGTATTCCGCTTAACCCCGATGATTTGCACAGGAATTTTTTAATGATCACCCCGCCCCACCCGCTGCCGATTCACGCGCCGATGACCCAGTTTGCCATCGACAATGGCCAGTTGTTGATCGGCGGCATACCGCTAACACAATTGGCCGCACGCGTCGGACAGATGCCGTTTTATGCCTATGACCGCGCGCTGTTGCAAGCCCGGGTGGCCGAACTACGCGCAATCTTGCCTGCGTCAATCAAACTGCATTACGCCATGAAGGCGAACCCGATGCCTGCCTTAGTGGGCTGGATGGCCGGGCTGGTGGATGGCATCGATGTCGCTTCAGCGGGTGAGTTGAAGGTGGCGCTGGATGCCGGCGCCAAACCAAAAGAGATCAGCTTTGCCGGCCCGGGCAAGCGGCGCGGCGAATTACGCCAGTCGGTCGCGGCCGGTGTGCTGATCAATCTGGAATCTTTCCGCGAGGTCAATGAACTCGCCGCTATTTCGCAAGAATTGGAGCTGCCGGCTCGTGTTGCAGTTCGGGTCAATCCTGATTTCGAACTCAAAAGCTCAGGCATGAAAATGGGCGGTGGGCCGAAGCAATTCGGCGTCGATGCCGAACAGGTGCCGCAACTTTTGGCTGAAATAGCCAGGGCCGGTTTGCAGTTTGAAGGCTTTCACCTATTTCCTGGTTCGCAAAATCTCAAAGCGGAATCAATTTGCGAGGCGCAGCAAAAATCTTATGCACTTGCGCTCCGTTTGGCCGCATCTACCCCCTCTCCGGTTCGTTTTCTCAACCTGGGCGGCGGCTTTGGCATCCCCTACTTCCCCGGTGAGCAGCGGCTTGATTTGACGTTAATTGGCGAAAGTCTGACACAAATTGCCGCCCGCGCTGCGGTTGACATGCCCGAGGCAGAACTGGTAATCGAGCTTGGGCGTTTCCTGGTTGGCGAAGCAGGAATTTATGTCACCCAGATCGTTGACCGCAAGATTTCACGAGGCCAAACCTATCTCGTCGTTGATGGCGGCTTAAATCACCATTTATCTGCCTCCGGCAATTTCGGCCAGGTGATTCGCAAGAACTATCCAGTCGCCATCGGCAATCGAATGAATACTGGCGTCAAAGAATGTGTCTCGGTGGTCGGTCCGCTTTGTACGCCGCTTGATCTGCTGGCCGACCGGATGGAACTGCCGGTTTCCCAAACGGGTGATTTCGTCGTAATTTTTCAGTCCGGCGCTTATGGCGCCAGCGCCAGCCCACACGGTTTTCTTGGCCACCCGGCGCCGATTGAAATATTAGTCTGATACGACATTGCATCCTGATGGATGCACCTCAACACTGCTCGCCAGCGCGAAAAACAATTTTTAGCCAAATCGACCAAAAGCATCAAACTCGTTCAAATAAATAGCAAATTCATCGCTAAACCAATGATTATTGGGCTGTTTTTAATGCATTTGTAATGCACCCAACAGCTAAATGCGTAAAATAGTGACT
>JAUYQT010000225.1 GCA_030697085.1 Azonexus sp.
CAGTTCAAGGACGATTACGACAAGAACCAGCCGCTGTGGCGCGTGCTGCCCGAGATCGTGCAGAAAAATCCGCGCTACGAGCGGGTTGGCCTGCGTGACTTGTGTACGCAGATTCACAGCGTCTATAAGACGAATGATGTTGCCCGCCTGACCACCGAAATGTATCTGTCGGACATGGTGCCGGCGATGCGTCCGGCCGATGCCTTCGCCAAGATGGCCCACCGCGAGATTGAGCGGGTGGCGATTGATCAACTCGAAGGGCGCGTTACCGCGGTGCTGCTAACACCTTACCCGCCGGGTATTCCGCTGCTCATTCCGGGCGAGCGGTTCAATCTGAAGATTTGCAATTACCTGAAATTTGCCCGCGAATTCAACGCCGCCTTCCCCGGTTTCGAGACCGACGTGCACGGGCTGGTCAAGGGCGCGGATGGTACTTATTACGTCGATTGTGTGCGCTAGAAGTCACTATTTCCGCCGATAGCTAACGAAGGAAAACCCCGTTCCAGTCTGGCTGGGCGGGGTTTTTTTTTGCCGTTTTTTCCCAGTCGACCGTAGGACCAGCCGTGGTTTCTGTGGTCGCAGCAATCTCGGGAAACCAGCTGTTACCTTCGGAATCGGAAAAATAATCAGGGGTAGACTCGACATAGAAATTTACGCTATGTCGAGTCTGCCCCTGATTATTTTAACAGCAGCGCTTTGTTATGCATTTTCTTGTAGCTCTTGAAGCAAAGCCTCAAGTTGGCGTGCGACTTGAGGCTGGACTGAATGGTGATTAAATGCAGAAGCTAAGTAATCAGCAACATTCTCCCGCTGTTCTTTAGGGATATCATTAGCCTCTATCATTGAGAGTTCTGTATTGATTTTTTGGCACTCTTGGGGAGATAGCTCTCCTCCATTTTTAACTTGATAAAGCTTGCTAATTGCTGGGCTCATATTGTGCTTTCCTTAGAATGGGATGTCATCATCAAAATCGTCAAATCTTTTGCCAGCTGGAGCAGGGTCAACAGCTTTCCAGGTCACTCCATCTTCAATATTCGCAACAGGAATTA
>JAUYQT010000231.1 GCA_030697085.1 Azonexus sp.
AAGGGCATATTCTCAAACAGCGCCCGGTACTTTTCGAGCGCCAGGGAAATTTCACTCTGCGCGCCGCTCAGTTCCTGATTCTGAATTTCCAGCTCGGTCTGGTAAATCCGCAGTTCCTCAACCAGGTGCTGCGTTTCGCCAGCGCCATCACATCCCGGCGCCTCGGCGATCACGAACTGACTATGCTGAATGGCCTTCTCTGCACGCTCGCGCAGCTCGGTCAGGTTCACTTGACGATGATTCATGCTGATTGACCTTGATGACGCGTTGTGACATTGACATGGCTGACGACAGCGCCAGAATTCTGACCGGCCACCGGCGCCACATTCATCACAAACCAGCGTTCTTCCGTCGCTGAATGGCAGGGATACTCCAGCGAGAAAAACGGCGACGTGCCCTCAAGAACGCCGCGCAGACCCCGAATGGCGGCGCTGGCAATACTGCCGTCTTCATGATTTCCGGCCAGACAGGCATCAAAATAATTGACCCCGAGCCCCGAGTGTTTCAGCGCCGCATCGCCATTGGCGCTGGCAAAACGTCGCCAGGCGGCATTGACCATGACGATCGAACCGGCCGCGTCAAGCACGGCAATATGTTCCGGCAGCGTATCGAGAATGGTCTGCAGGCGCTTGGCATCGTGAAAAGCCGTGACATCGACAAAAGTAGCGACGGCGCCGCGCACATTTCCGGAGGCCACAAAGTAAGGCAGGATGCGTACGAGGTAAATCTTTTTGTCGTCCAGCGAGACAATTTCATGCTCGATCATGCGCTCGGTGCGCAGGGTTTTTTCCAGATCCACCATCAGATCCGGATAGCGCAGCAGATGCGAAATATCGTCGAGCGGCCGGCCCACGTCCGAATCGCGCAATTTGAAAATCTGGCAGGCATCCGGGCTAAAACGCGTGATCAACATCTGCGCATCGACAAAAACCGTCGCCACGCCAGCCGCCTTGGCCATGCTGTCGAGATCAGCGTTAACCCGTGTCACGATGAGCATTTTTTCCTGAAATTCGGCGTTGACCGTACTCATCTCTTCATTCACCGACTGCAGCTCTTCATTCGAGCTTTGCAACTCTTCGTTCGAGGCCATCAACTCCTCGTTGGTCGCCTGCAACTCCTCATTCGAGGTTTCCAGTTCCTCAATCGTCGCCTGCAGACTTTCACGCGTCGCGCCCAGCTCGCGTTCGAGCAGCGTGATGCGCGTGACGGTTTCGGCATCGACATTGACCGGCTCAAAATCCCCCGCCTCACGGGTGGACTCTTTCTCGAAACAGAGCAGCGTCAGGCGCTCTTGCCCGTCGCCCGCCAACGGGTGCACCGACAACCGCAAGCGGCACAGCGGGCCATCGCGCAATTTGACATCGACCGGGTCGGAGAGCAGCGAGCAGTTATCGCGCGCCGCTTTGTAGAGCAAGGCAGAGGCGACCGGGGTGAGCGCATCGGGCAGCATGCGGTTAATTTGCAAACTGGCGGCGCCTTCCTTGCTATGCAGAAAGACGTTGACCTCACCGTAAAGATGCACCGCCTCGTGGTTTTCATTGACCAAGACGGCAGGTGGCGCAAAGCGAGCCATCAAGGCGACCAGGCCAACATCAGCGCCATTATTCTCATTCGGCCGACGGCGGGCTTTCACGCTCTGCGACGACTTGTCGAGCGCCGGGTGCGTATAAATGGCATCGCCCCTGCGGTTCAGGAAGGGCAGCGACATCGGGCCTTTACGGCGGAACAGCTTGTGTTTGGCACTGATTGTTTGCAAACCCTCGGTCGCCGCGGCAAGCGATTCGCTGGAGCCGAGCAACAGGGCGCCGCCTTCGTTAATGGCGTATTGCAGTGAGCGCAAGGCCCTTTCCTGGGCGACTGATTTGAAATAGATCAGGGTGTTGCGGCAGGTCACTAAATCCATTTTGGTAAACGGCGGATCGGCCAACAGATTGTGGCGAGCGAAAACGATGCATTGGCGCAACTCGTTTTTAATCAGGAAGGTGTCGCCCTTCTTGGTGAAAAAGCGCTCCAGGCGTTCTGGCGACAACTCGGCCGCGGCCGATTCGGGGTACTGGCCGACGCCGGAGGTTTCGACGCACTGTAAATCGACATCGGTGGCAAATATTTTCAGGTTGGGCCAACGGCGCTCCCGCTCGAAGGCTTCCATAAACAGCATGCCGATGGTATAGGCCTCTTCGCCGGTAGCGACGCCAGCGACCCAGACACGGATGGTTTCACCGGCCAGTTTGGCCGCGACTAACGGCCTGATGACTTTTTCGGCCAGTTCGGCGAAGGTCTCGGGATCGCGGAAAAAACTGGTTACCGAGATCAGCATTTCGCGGCGCAGGGTAATCACCTCACCACGATCGTTGTCAAGCAAATCGAGGTACTGATAAAGCTCCGGCGTATGACGCACCTGCATGCGCCGTTCAATGCGCCGCATGATCGTCGCCGGTTTGTAGTCGGAGAAATCAATGCCGCCAATCTGGTGCAAAAGCTGCAAACAGGCAACGAGCACTTCTTCATTGCTCATCGTTGCATAGGGCACGACTTTGGTTTCGACCTGCAGATCTTTGTAGGGCAGGTTGAGAATGTGCGCGACGAGGCGCAGCGGCAACTCTTCCGCCGGCAAAATCACATCCACAATCCCGGTGCCAATCACGCTGCGCGGCATACCGTCGAATTTGGCCGACTCAGGCTCTTGCGCCATGAGAAAACCGCCGGCAGCATTGATCGCCACCGAACCGCGCGTGCCGTCCGTGCCGGTGCC
>JAUYQT010000158.1 GCA_030697085.1 Azonexus sp.
CAGCCCTGCCGGGCGCGATGTGCAAGGCGCAGGGCATGGCCGGCGGCAACGGCTGCCGATTCCTGCCGACATTCCACGAAATCGCCGGCAAAGTCCTTTTCTACCGTGTGGTTCAAACACATTTCGGCAATATATGGGGCAACCCCCAGGGCGGCTAAATGGGTGCAGGCTGTCCGGCGAAGATCGTGCACCGTGAATGGCTCCAGGTCACTTTGCAGCATATAGAGGGCGTGGTTCAGCGTCGTTTCGCCCATGTACCCGGTTGTCTTGCCGGGGGCGATGCGAAGCACCGGGAAAACGTAGGCATTGTGTCCACGTGCTTTCTGCTCTTTCAGGATGGAAACAACCCAAGGGGAAAGGGGAATACGAATAGCCGCATCGGTCTTGGTTCGTTCGGCTGGCAAATGCCATTCACCGGCTTTCAGGTCGAATTCGTCCCAGGTTGCTTTGAGCAATTCCATTTTGCGAACCCCCTGGGCAAGTAACAGCTTGAGGGCGGCCGCAGACTAAGGGGGAAAATTAGGGGTGTCTCGAATGGCCTTGAAGAACCGGGTAATCTCTGACTTCGATAACACCCTGCTACGGGGTCCGGTTTCGCCGCCTATGTCTTGCCAATTGAACGGGGCGGCCGGGTTTGAAATAACGATATGGCGCTTCATCGCAAAGTTAAAAAGCGCCTTGGCCAATTGCAGCACCTTGACTGCCGTTCGGAAAATCCCCCGGTCGACAATCGGGCGCAGCCAGTTCCCGAGCCTTGGTCAAGGTCAAATCGGGATAGCGTCCCAAGGTCAATTCCTTTGCTTTGCCACCGTAACGATAGCGCAGCGTCCACGCCGCCGTTCCTTTTGCCGACAGGGTAAAAGTCAGGCCGTCACCATCGGTTTTAACAACCGGCAAGCCTGCTTTGATCCAATTCCGTAACTCAACGTCTGTCAGTCAGCTTCCCCACGGCTTTTCCTCCCTAGCTACACAGTTTTTTCTAGCAACACGACCGAAACCACTAAATTCAGTTTAGCTACACACCTAGCTACACGAAACGTATGCGCTGTCTCGCTACGTTTCGCAACGAGCACAAACAAAAAAGCCCGGAAAAACCGGGCTTTACATGATTTTTTGTTACGTTACGATTCGTCCTGAAACACCATCAAAGAGTTTTGAACAACACCTTGGAGCGCCGCTGATAGTTGTACATATCGCGCTTCTTCGCCGGCAGATCGTCGACCGTACCTAATTTGAAGCCACGCTCGACGAACCAGTGTTCGGTTCGCGTGGTCAGCACGCAAAGCCGCTTGACCCCCATTTTTCGGGCGCGGCGCTCGATGCGCTTCATCAGTTGCTCGCCGTAGCCCCATTCACGATGCTCAAGGCTGACCGCCAGACAAGCGAGTTCAGCCTCTTCTTCCGAATGCGGATAAAGCGCGGCACAGCCGACAATGATGCCGTCGTGCAGCATGATCGAGAAATGCTCGACCTCGCGCTCCAGCAGTTCACGCGGCCGATGCACCAATATACCTTCCTGCTCCATCGGTTCAATCAGGGCAATCAAGGCCGCGATATCGTCCGGTTTGGCTTCGCGGATGTTCTCCAGCGATTCCCGCGTGACGACGGTGCCCACGCCGTCGTGGGTAAATAATTCACGCAGCAACGCGCCATCCTGCTCGAAGCTGATCAGGTGCACGCGGCCAACGCCAGCCCGGCTAGCCCGCACCGAGCAAGGCAGGTAGCGCCGGATGTCACTCGATAGCCATTCCGCCGCTTTCAACATTTCGTCGGCTTCATCGGCGGTCATCGCGTCAAGCAACTCACCCGCCTGATCGGTCACGCCGCGGCTATCGGTCAGATAAACCAGCTTGTCGGCGCGAATCGCCATGGCGACCGCCTCGGCCGCCTCTTCCATTTGCAGATTGAAAATTTCTCCGGTCGGTGACGGGCCTTCACAATTGAGCAGCACGATATTGCCCAGGCCAAGCTGGGCGTTGATCCCTTCGGCATCAACCTTGCGCACTTTGCCGGCGTATTGCATGTCAATGCCGTCAAGCACGCCAATCGGCTGGCCCGTAATGAAATTGCCGCCAATGACGCGAATCCGGCTGTTCGCCATCGGCGTATTCGGCAAGCCCTGCGACAACATCGCACCAATCTCCAGATAAACACTGCCGACGGCATCCAACACACAATCCAGCGCCTCGGCGTTGGTTACGCGGTAGCCGCGGTGGTAGATCGACTCAAGATTTTTTTCGCGTAGCTCTTCCTCGATCTGCGGTCGCGCGCCATGCACCAGAACCAGCCGAATGCCCAAGCTGACCAACAGATTGACGTCATAGGCCAGCGTCTTGGCAAACTCGCTGGCCACCGCCTTGCCGCCAAAGGCAATGACGAAAGTCTTGCCGCGAAAGGCGTTGATATAGGGCGTGACAGCCCGAAACCAGGAGACGAAGTGCTCGTCGTAAGAGGAGTCGCTCATTTGTTGCCGTATTTCCCGTTATCGTCTTTCAAGGCATTTTCCAGGCGTTCGCAAACCGTTCTCAGTACTTTGACCCGAGCGAAATTTTTATCATTGGCCTCGACCAGCGTCCATGGCGCCAAGCCTGTCGAGCTGCGGTCAACCATGTCGCAAACCGCCGAAACGTATTCGTCCCATTTCTCGCGATTACGCCAATCCTCGTCGGTGATCTTGAAACGTTTGAACTCGGTATCCTGACGCTCCTTGAAACGGCGCAACTGCTCATCCGCGCTGATCTGCAACCAGAATTTGATCACCACGGCGCCGGATTCGACCATCTGGTGTTCAAAATCGTTGATCTCGGCATAGGCGCGCAGCCAGTCCGGCTCGGAGCAAAAACCCTCCACTCGTTCAACGAGTACGCGGCCATACCAGGAGCGGTCAAAAATCGCCACCCGTCCGGTGCGCGGCAAATGCCGCCAGAAACGCCACAGATAAGGTTGGGCACGTGCTTCCTCAGTCGGAGCGGCAATCGGGATGATCTGATATTGCCGGGCATCCATCGCCGCGCCGAGCCGACGAATGGCACCCCCCTTGCCGGCCGCATCGGCCCCCTCGAAAACCAGCACGAGCGAACGCTTGTCGACAAAACGCGGATCACGCACCAATTCCGAGAGCCGAGCCTGGTATTTAGCCAACTCGCTTTCGTAATCTTTTTTGGCGAGCTTTTGCGTCAAATTCAGCTCGCTGAGCACATTTTTCTGATCGATCGTATGGACGATCGGCGGCGCCACCGGCACTAGTTGCCGAACTTTTTGCTGCAGACGGCGCTGCATGGCGTCCAGCACAATACGGCCAACCGTCAGCGAACGGTATTCGTCATCCGTCCCTTCAACAATAATCCAGGGCGCATGGGCGGTATTCGTTACCCGCAAAACATGGCCTGCCACTTCTTGCAGCTTGCCGTAGGTTTTCAGACGATCGTAGCTTTCCTGGGTCACCCGCCAGGCGGTATGCGGATTTTTCTCCAGGGATTTGAGGCGCTGCTTCTGACCCTCTTTCGAGAGATGAAACCAGAACTTGAGGACCAGCGCGCCTTCATTGACCAGCATCGCCTCAAAGCGATTAATGTCCTCCAGATGTTCATCCAGTTCGGAACGACGCATCGAACCGGTAATTCGGTCGGCAATTGGCTGTGAATACCAGGAGCCGGCAAAAATCCCGACCTTGCCTTTCGGCGGCAAGGCGCGCCAATAACGCCACATATAAGGCCGCGTGCGTTCTTCATCGCTCGGCGCCGAAAAAGCCAGCGTCGAAATATGACGCGGGTCCATCCAGGAATAGAGCAGATTGATTGTTTCGCCCTTGCCACTCCCGTCCACGCCGCTAATCAGAATAACGACCGGGAACTCCTTTTTTTCCAGCATTTCATATTGCGCATCCAATAAAGCGGCGCGTAACTTCGGTACTTCTTTCTTGAAAGTTTCCTTATCGATCTTATGGCCCAGCTCTGCTGATTCAAACATGACTACCCCCTGAAATCACCCCATAAAGCCTGTAACGCAGCCAACGCTGCCAAGCCTGCCGTTTCCGTGCGCAAAACCCGTGGCCCCAATCTGACCGGCTGAAAGCCAGCCGTTTGAGCCGCGACCATCTCCTGCGGATCAAGCCCCCCTTCGGCCCCGATCAACAGCTGTAAATCTTTAACTGGCGGCAAATCGGCCAGCGCATGCTCGGCTCCGGGCGCCAGCATCAAGCGCAGGCCCGGTCGCGCCGGCCGCGCTAACCAATGCTCCAGCTTTTCCAGTGGCGCGACAATCGGCACCTGATTGCGCCCGCACTGCTCGCAAGCCGAAGCGGCGACGCCCTGCCAATGCGCAATCCGTTTGGCGGCACGCTCGCCGGTCAGACGAATCAAGCTCCGTCGGCTGTCGACCGGCACAATGTCGGCCACCCCAAGCTCAACCGCTTTCTGGATGGTGAAATCCATCTTTTCACCAGCTTGCACGGCCTGCACCAGGGTCACATTCAAGCTGGATTCACGCTCGACATCCCGCCACGCCCCGAGCACCACGACCACCCGGTTTTTTTCGATTCGTTCAATATGCGCTGCGTACTCGCCGCCACGGCCGTCAAACAAAACCATTGGCGCCCCCGGCGGCAGGCGCAAAACGCGCACGGCGTGGCGAGCCACCGGTTCCGGAAGATCAATATGCGCGCCCGGCGAGAGCGCTTCTCGGCAGTAAAAACGGGGTAGATTCATCGGTGCTATTATCTGCGAATTGTGTTTTGACGGGAAAAAACATGGTCGCATTAAACCCACCCAGCGTTAATTTCGGCCAGCCAGCGATCGATTTCGACCTCCCGGACGTCGACGGAAAACGCCATACGCTCGCCAGCTGCCGCGGCCCGAACGGATTGCTCGTGATGTTTATCTGCAATCACTGCCCCTACGTCAAGGCAGTCATTGAGCGCTTGGTACGGGATTGCCGCGATTTAGCCAGCCAGGGCATCGGTAGCGTGGCAACAATGAGCAACGATGCTGCGGTCAACCCGGAAGATGCACCAGAAAACATGCGGCATTGGGCCAAAGCGCTCGATTTTCCTTTTCCTTATTTAATTGACGAAAGCCAGGAAATCGCCCGCGCTTACGGCGCTGTCTGTACGCCAGATTTTTTCGGTTACAACACTCGGCTTGAGCTCCAATACCGTGGCCGGCTAGACGCATCCGGACGCAACCCCGGCCCGGCAGAGACAAAGCGTGAACTGTTTGAAGCGATGCGCCAAATTGCCCAAAGCGGTTGCGGCCCGGCAGAACAAGTCGCCTCGATCGGCTGCTCGATCAAATGGAAGACTGAATAGCCGCGCAACCTGGCCTTTCCGACAAAAAACATTTGCCGCCAACGCAGTCTGGCAGATGCTTAAGCTATCATTTGCCGCTTAATAATTTACCCATCAGGTGTTTTGTCCCCTTGAACGCCGCACCCTCAAATACTGCTGAATCCAAACGCAAACACGCTTACCTGCAGGCCATCATGGGCAGCATGCCGCAGGGCATTAGCGTTTTTGACGAACATCTACGCCTGCGCGTCTGGAACAAGGGCTTTCTCGATGTTTTGAACCTGCCCGAAACCAGTGTTTACGAGGGTGTTCACTTTTCTGAGCTGATCCGTATTCCAGCGGCTCGTGGCGAGTATGGCCCCGGCGATATCGAAGCCCACGTCACCCGCATCACTGCACTGGCACTCAAATTTGAAGCCCACAGCGTTGAACGCACCCGGCCCAGCGGCCGCTCCCACCTGGTTCAGGGCGAACCCTTATTTATTGACGGGCAGCTGGCTGGCTTCATTACAACTTACACCGACATCACCGAGCGCAAACAGGCCGAAGCCGCCTTGCGCCTCCAGCACGACCTGCTGCAAACCGTCATTGAGAGCATCCCGAGCGGCGTTAGCCTGTTCGACCGTGAGCAAAAACTGATCCTCCATAACCAGGAATTGCTCCACCTGCTCGACTTCCCCGCTTCGCTGATTGAGCCAGGGCCGGTCTCGCTTGAAGTGCTTTTCCGCTTCAATGCCGAACGCGGCGAATATGGCACGGGCGATACCGAGGCCATCATTACCGCTTTGATGGCTCGAGCGAAAAATGCCGAACCGCATCACATCGAACGGACGCGGCCGAATGGCAAGACGCTGGATATTCGCGGCGTACCACTGGCCGACGGCGGCTTCGTAACGATCTATACCGACGTGACCGAACGCCGAACGAGCGCCGAGCGCGAACAACTGGCGCAAAAAGTTTTCAATCACACGCCAACCGGCATTATTTTTACCGACGACGCGCAGCGCATTCTTTCGATCAATCCGGCAACCACGCTGATGACCGGCTACGAGCCTTTCGAGCTGGTCGGTTACACGGTGTTTGCATTGATCAACCTGGCGCACGGACAAACCTCCGATGCATTTCAGGAAACGCTGGCGGCCAGCGGCACCTGGAGTGGTGAGCTGGAAATCACCCAAAAAAATGGCGAGGAGATGCCAGTCGGTATCCGCGTCAGCCGGGTTGATGATCCTTATAGCGGCCAACCGGCCCACTACATCTGGATTCTGGCCGACATCACCGAACGCAAGCAATCCGAAGAACGCATGCGCCATATTGCCCAGCATGACGCGCTGACTGGTTTACCGAATCGCCTCGCTCTCGCCATGCGCCTCGCCCAGTTGTTACCTGAAGCCCGGCGCCATAACTGGCGGCTCGCCATCATGTTTCTTGATCTTGATCGCTTCAAGATCATCAACGACACCTTGGGCCACCCGGTCGGTGATGAATTGCTCCGCGAAGTTGCTTGCCGGCTATCAAGCGTCGTGCGCGAAACAGACTTCGTAGCTCGTCTCGGCGGTGATGAGTTCGTCATTATTCTGCCCGGTATCACTTCGCCGGCCGACGCAGCGATTGTGGCCGGCAAGATCATCGCCAAGCTATCGATAGCGATTGAAGCGGAAGGGCACGAACTGCACACCAGTCCCTCCATCGGCATCAGTATTTTCCCGGATGACGGGCCGGATGGCGACACGGTCATGAAGAATGCCGATGTCGCGATGTATCACGCCAAGTCGGCCGGCCGAAACAACTACCAGTTTTTTACCGCCGAGATGAATCGCGTCACGGCCGACCGCCTTGATATTGAACGCAAGCTGCGTCACGCCATCAGCCGCAATGAACTCGCACTCTGTTTCCAACCGCAGTTCCGGGCCGATAGCTCGCAGCCGACCGGTGTCGAAGCCTTGCTGCGCTGGCACCACCCGACCGATGGCATGATTCCGCCGGATCGCTTCATTCCAGTCGCCGAAGAAACCGGACTCATTGTCGAAATCGGCGAATGGGTTTTGCTCAATGCCTGCCGCGAAGTAAAACACTGGATCGACAAAGGTTTGCAACCGATACGGATCGCTGTCAACGTCTCGGCACGACAGCTTCGGCGCCGCGACTTTTGCGAGACCGTGGCCGGCGTACTCGCCGAAACAGAGCTTCCGCCCGAACTGCTGGAGATTGAACTGACCGAAAGCTCAGTGATGGAAAACCCGGAAGAAGCCATCGCAATCCTGCAACGCCTCGGCCGCATGGGTATTTCACTGGCTATCGACGATTTCGGCACCGGCTATTCGTCGCTCGCCTACCTGAAGCTTTTCCCGATTGACCACCTGAAGATTGACCGTTCTTTTGTCCGGGATATCGAGACTGACCTCAATGATCGCGCCATCGCTTTCGGCACCATCGCGCTGGCCCATTCGCTGGGCCTGAATGTCATCGCCGAAGGGGTCGAAACTGAACAGCAACTCAAATTGTTGAGTGCCAACGGCTGTGATGAAGTTCAGGGTTACCTGTTCAGCAAGCCACTAACCGGTGCCGCCGCCTTCGCCTTTCTGCACGCGCGCCGCCCGGCGGAGTAAAATTCTTCCTTTCGTCATAACGCAGGAAATGAAACACATGGCACAGCGCACACTGGCCCGTTACCTCACTGAAGAACAACGCGAGCGGGGCCTGATCACCGCCGATCTAAAATTTTTGATTGAAGTCGTCTCACGGGCCTGCCAGGCCATTTCGGTTGCCATCGGCAAGGGTGGCCTGGGCGATGTGCTCGGCGAAGCCGGTAGCGACAATGTGCAGGGCGAGGCGCAGAAAAAACTGGATGTGCTCTCCAACGAAATTCTGCTCGAAGCCAATGAATGGGGCGGCCACCTGGCGGCGATGGCTTCCGAAGAAATGGATCTGCCGCACACCATTCCCCACCGTTACCCGCAGGGTGAATACCTGCTGCTCTTCGATCCGCTCGATGGCTCCTCCAATATTGACGTCAATGTCTCCATCGGGACTATTTTTTCCGTCCTGAAATGCCCGGAAGGCGCTGATCTGACTACGGCGGCAGCGGCTGAAGCCGCCTTCCTGCAGCCTGGCACGGCACAGGTCGCCGCCGGCTATGCGGTTTATGGCCCCACCACCTTGCTCGTGCTGACGGTTGGCGACGGCG
>JAUYQT010000263.1 GCA_030697085.1 Azonexus sp.
GGGGCGCAAAGAAGAGCATGAACGCACTGGCGACGAGGGCAATGACAATCGCTGGCAGGCTGATCTCGAACATCGAAAATGCGGGCAGCCCGTGGGCGCGGGCGACGCCGTCCACCAGAATATTGGTGGAGGTGCCGACCATGGTGATCAGACCGCCGAGAATAGTCGAGTACGAGAGCGGAATGAGCAGGCGCGACGGGGCAATTTTGCGGCGCGTTGCAATGGCTATCACGGCTGGAATCATCACCATCACAACAGGCGTGTTGTTAATAAAAGGCGAAACCAGCAGGCCGACCGCCATCAAGGCGACGAGTAATCGCCATTCGCTATTGCCCGCGGCGCGGCCCAGATATTCGCCCAGTTTGTCGACGCAGCCGGTTTTTGATAGTGCACCGCTGATGATGAACAGGCAGGCAATGGTGATCGGTGCACTGTTGCCGAAAACGCTTAATACTTCCTTGGGGGACAGGATGCCCAGTCCGAGAAGCGTCGAAACCGCCAGCATGACGGCGACGTCAGGCTTGAGCCATTCGCGAATAAAGCAAATGAACAAGACCAGCAGCACGATGCCGACGATTGGTGCTGACAGACTCTCGGGAAAAATCATGGGGAATCGAGGCTTGTTGGAACGGGGCGTCAGAATATATCCCAACTTATTCATTATTTAGAATATATCGTTAATTGATTATTCGATTAGGTAATAAGCGTGTTGGTGCAATGGATCGGGGTGGCATGAGAAGCGATCAGCTTCTCGTGAATTGACATTTGGTCAAATCAATATGTCTTGTATTTGGTCGCGAACGTGTGCTGGAACTGAATTTGCGCGATGGTCAGATCGTTCGTCTGGTGCCGTCCCGAATGAAGGTTTTCGAGCGCCAGCAAGTCAAATTGCCAGTAGTTGACGACGTTGCTGCTGTTTGAGCAAAGCTCGGGTCAGAATCGAAAAGCCCATCCGTAATGGATGGGCTTTTTTATGATTCGTTCTTTTTTCGACTGCTGGCGGCAGGCTTGGTCGTGCTCTTTTTCGGTGTGTCGATAGACTCGCTAATGGAGTGCCCCTCTTCTGCGGCGGCCTGCATCCACCAGAGCAAGTCGCTACCTTGCAGCGGTATCGGGATCATTTGATTCACACTCCAGCGAAAGACCGGGCCATACATCACATAGCGGGCAAGTACATCGCCCTGTGGTGTGACACCAAAGAAAGGCCATCCGGAAACGATGGCACTGCGGATTCTGGATTCAGTCATGGCAACCACTCCCTTGTATTGACTACAGCACCAGTGTGCAAGCTTCGCTGCTGAAATTCAAGTTGAAGATATATCTGCTGATTAGCCGTGGGCAAAACTTGACCCGAATCGCCTGCTCAGGGTAAAAACAAACCAACTCGCGTCGCCTGATTCTGGCCGCTCAGGCGGGCTCGGAATCGCTATCCGGAAGTACTGGCCGAGCAGAAAAGGAGTCTGGTTGTGTTAACAAATCATTGGTGCGCCACAGTGGATGCCACCATTCAGTTGCGTACAGGTTGTAACCCTTTGGAAAAACACGGGCCGCAGGCGGTGATCGTTCATGCCGACGCCTGGGCGCCGATGGTCGCGGTGGCTAATCCAGATGACATTCGTGATGTGGTCGATTACGAGGTGATTTTTCTCGCTATCCGGAAGCTCGAACAAAATGCACATTGCATCTGCCTGGAGTCGAGCATTCTTGAAGTGATGGATGCTATTTTTTCCATCTCGATCGTCAGTTCGGCATTCATTTCGATGCACAAACCCCACGTTTATAACGGCCAGGGTACACCGGCTATTTCCTTGATGATGACGCGTGAGCAATGGTCAAAAAATCGGGCGTAATTTCGGCGATTGGCGCCATCTCCCGCAATAATATGCTCGGCCTGGCGGGCTGGTTGCCTTGGGATATTCCCGAAGAACTGGCGTACTTTGAACAGACGGTTGCTGGCGGCGCACTGTTGATCGGGCGTTTGACTTATGAGTCGATGGAGGTGGTGCCCGAAGATTCATTTATTGTCAGCCGTCAACGCGATCTTGTTTTGCGACCAGGCTGTAAGCGTGTCGATAGCGTCGTGCAGGGCTTGGTGCAGGCGTCGGCCACCGGGAAACCCGTTTTTGTGATTGGTGGCGCCTCGATTTATGCGGCCGCCTGGCCTTATTGCCAGCGCTTTTTACTGACGCGCATTGAGGGGATATTTGCCGGTGACACGCTGTTTCCCGAAAGTATTCCATTGGCGCAATGGTCGGTGGTCAGCGAAATCAAGAAGACTTATCTTGAGAAAAAAACCGGGCAGGCGGTGCTTTGCCGTTTTCTGCAATACGAGCAGGCAGCACCGTTAGCGTTACCTGATTTATAGTGCTGCCAATCGGTGCGGCGCGCTTCGTTCTGGCTAACCGCAAGAAGAGTTTTGGTTGCAGGCGTGGTCTTTGTCTTAATCCAGAAATTGCCCGGTTTTAGCCTGAGATTCGTGCCAGATTTCGCCGACATCGACCTGTGCTTTGAGTCGCGCTGCCAGCAAATACAGGCCGCCGAGTTTGCGATGTAAAAACAGCACGGCGGCGGGTGGCGTGTGCCAGAAGTCGCGGTCTCTGCCGAGAATCAT
>JAUYQT010000568.1 GCA_030697085.1 Azonexus sp.
CTGCAATTTACCGCCCGCCTGGTCACCCTGGGTGAAATGGCCTCAACCCTGGCGCATGAACTAAACCAGCCACTGGCCGCCATTGCCAGCTACAACGCGGGCTGTCTGAACCTGCTGGAGCGCCCTGATTGCCCGACACAAGACATTCGCCCGGCGCTGGAAAAAATCAGTGTCCAGGCCCAACGCGCCGGCAAAATCATCCGTCGCGTGCACGACTTTGTCCGCAAAAGCGAACCCAAGCGTGCGCCCTGTTCATTCGCTGAAGTGATCGAGGATTGCCTGGGCTTTATTGAGGCCGATGCACGCAAGCAACGTATCCGCATCGAGTGCGAAATCCCGCCCCTGCCGCTGATTCCCGCCGACCGCCTGATGCTCGAACAGGTTCTGCTCAATTTGATCCGCAATGGCATGGAAGCAATGACAAGTAGCACGGTCGCTGATCGCCTGCTCCGCATCGTCACGGAACTCGGCCCGAGCGAATTACGCGTCAGTGTCAGCGACCAGGGTTGCGGTATCAGCCCGGATATCCAGGAAAAATTATTCACTGCATTTTTCACGACCAAACCCGAAGGTATGGGCGTCGGCCTGTCAATCTGCCGCTCGATTATCGAATTCCATCGCGGTCGACTTTGGGTTGAAACAAACACCCAATCCACTGCCGGAAGCGGTACGACATTTATTTTCACCTTGCCACTGGAGGCCGAATGAGCCAGCCAAAAGCCCATATTGTCGATGACGACGAAGCGATTCGCGATGCGCTAGCCTGGCTTCTCAAGTCCCGCGGCATCACCAGCGCCACTTATGATTCAGCCGAAAGCTTTCTCGCCGCATGGACACCCGCGATGAGTGGCTGCATCGTTCTCGATATGCGAATGACCGGCATGAGCGGCCTCGACTGCTTTGATCAGTTATGCGAACTTGCGTCAACGCTACCCGTCATCTTTCTGACCGGGCACGGCGACGTCCCTTTAGCGGTTGCAACACTGAAAAAAGGTGCTTTCGATTTTTTTGAGAAGCCACTTAACGATAACGAACTCGCCAGTCGCATTCAGGAAGCCATGAAACTCAATATAGACCAGCGCGCCACGAGTGCTGCGGTCGACTCGATAAAAAGCCGAATTTCCAGCCTGACCACACGTGAGACACAAATAATGGCGTTGGTCCTGGCCGGCAAATTCAACAAAATAATTGCCGACGAATTAAATATCAGCATGCGTACCGTCGAGGTACATCGGGCAAATATCTTCGAGAAAATGGGCGTAAAAACCGCAGTCGAACTCGCAAACTTATTAAAACCCGGCCCCTGATACTTCCCTAAGCCGTTTTTTTTCGCTAGCATCACAAAAAATTCGCAATGCCATCACGGCAAGAATCCACCCATCTGTTATACCCAATTCCATTGAGGCAACCATGAGCGAGCATATCCATTACGTCACCGATGACACCTTTGAAGCTGAGGTGTTGCAGTCGCCACAGGCCGTGCTTGTCGATTACTGGGCTGAATGGTGTGGTCCGTGCAAAATGATTGCTCCGATTCTTGACGAAATCGCCAGCGAATACGCCGGCAGGCTCAAGGTAGCCAAAGTCAATATCGACGACAACCAAGCC
>JAUYQT010000330.1 GCA_030697085.1 Azonexus sp.
TATTTCTGGCAGTCGGTGCTCGGCCTCGGCGCTGCCTTGTTCCTCGCCTACTCGGCCAAATCCGGGGCGCAGACCGAACTGATCGTGCCGTTTTTCAAGTCCGTGGCTTATCCGCTCGGCATCTTCGGGTTCATCGTGCTGACCTATTTCGTCATCGTCGGCACCAGTAATGCGGTGAATCTGACTGACGGGCTCGATGGTCTGGCGATTATGCCGACGGTGATGATTGCCGGTGCCTTCGTGATTTTCGCTTATGTCACCGGTCATTCCGTGCTGGCTAAATACCTGCTGATTCCCTACGTGCCGGGGGCGGGCGAGTTGTGTATTTTGCTCGGCGCGATTGCTGGCGCCGGCCTGGGCTTTCTCTGGTTTAACGCTTACCCGGCTGAGGTTTTCATGGGTGATGTTGGCGCGTTATCGCTTGGTGCGGCGCTCGGTACAGTCGCCGTCATCCTGCGTCAGGAGATCGTGTTATTGATTATGGGCGGTGTATTTGTCGTTGAAACACTGTCGGTGATGTTGCAGGTGGGTTACTTCAAATACACCAAAAGGCGTTTTGGCGAAGGCCGGCGAATTCTGCGTATGGCGCCGTTGCATCACCATTTCGAGCAAACCGGCTGGAAAGAGACGCAAGTTGTCGTCCGTTTCTGGATCATCACCATCATGCTCGTGCTGGTCGGGCTGGCGTCGTTGAAGTTAAGATGAAACAGCCCCCACGCTCACTTCGTTCGCTGCCCCCCCGAGGGGGCACATGCCTCCCTTGGGACGGCCCGGCAGGAGGCATGATGGAACTCAAGGGCGCGCACGTTCTAGTTGTCGGACTCGGTGAGTCCGGACTGGCGATGGCCAAATGGCTGCATCGTCAGGGCGCGCTCGTCCGGGTCGCTGACTCTCGCGAAAACCCGCCGAATGGCGCTGCGCTAGCGCGTGTTGCACCAGGCGCAGAAGTGATCGCCGGGCCGTTCGCCGCCGCTACTTTTGCCGGTGTCGACCTCATTGCCCTGTCGCCTGGCGTACCCAAGGCGACGCCAGTGATTGCCATGGCCGACCAAAGAATCGTGTCAGAAATCGAATTGTTCGCCGCCGGTGTGCGCGAGCAGGTGCCGGCTTCGAAGATCATTGCGATCACCGGCAGCAACGGTAAAACGACGACTACAGCGCTCACCGCGCATTTGTTGAATGGCGCCGGCGTCACGGCCATCGCCTGCGGCAATATCTCGCCGTCGGCGCTGGATGCGTTGATGGATGCGCAGGACGCGGCAGCGTTGCCGCAGATTTGGGTGGTCGAGCTGTCCAGCTTTCAACTCGAAACGACGCATTACCTGAATGCCGCGGCCGCTACCGTGCTGAATATTTCTGAAGACCATCTCGATCGTTACGACGGCAGCCTGGCCAATTACGCTGCGGCCAAGTCGCGTGTCTTTCAAGGCAAGGGTGTCATGGTGTTGAACCGTGATGATGACTGGTCGATGGCGAATGGCCGTTGCGGCCGCCAGATGTTGACTTTCGGCCTCGATGCCGCGCCGCGCGGGCTGGATTTTGGCTTGACCAACGGCGCTATTTGTCGGGGTAAAGAGGCGATTGTTGCGGTCGACGCGCTAAAGCTGGTTGGTTTGCATAATGCGACCAACGCCATGGCGGCGCTGGCGCTGTGTGAAGCCGTCGGCGTCGTGCCCGGCCGCCTGGTTGAGTCGCTGAAATCATTCGCCGGCCTGCCGCATCGCGTCGAAACCGTTGCCGAGATCGGTGGCGTGATATACGTCGACGACTCCAAGGGAACCAATGTTGGCGCCACGCTGGCGGCCATCGAAGGCATGGGCCGCAAGCTCGCGGTCATTCTCGGTGGCGAGGGTAAAGGGCAGGATTTCTCGCCATTAAAAGACGCGCTACTTGAACATGGCCGCGCCGTCGCATTGATCGGTCGCGATGCTGCGCTGATCGAAAGTGCGATTGCCGCATGCGCGCTGCCGATGCAACGTTTCGCCGATATGGCCAGCGCTGTCCGCTGGCTCGCCACCCAGGCGCAATCCGGCGATGCCGTTCTGCTTTCACCTGCCTGCGCCAGCCTTGATATGTATCGCAACTACGCCCACCGCGCCGAGGCTTTTATCGATGCCGTGAAGGGCTTGCAATCATGATGCTCGGGGCTCTTGATTCGCCGCGTCGCCCGTTGGCCGAGATCGATTACGCCTTGCTCTGGAGCGTGCTGATTCTGCTCTTCGCCGGCATGGTCATGGTCTACTCCGCCTCAATCGCCATTGCTGAGGGTGGCCGCTTTACCAATCATCAGCCGGCCTATTATCTTGTTCGGCATGGCGTTTTTCTTTGCGTCGCCCTGGTCGCGGCAGCCGTCGCCTTTCAGGTGCCGCTCTCCCTCTGGCAAAAATACGCGCCCTACCTTTTTATGATCGGCGTTTTCCTGCTCGCCATCGTGCTCATCCCGGGCATTGGTCGAGATGTCAATGGCGCCCGGCGCTGGTTGCCGCTTGGTATTGCCAACCTTCAGCCCTCCGAGTTGATGAAGCTGTTTGCCGTGCTCTACGCGGCGGACTACACCGTGCGCAAAATTAACGTGATGCACGACTTGAAGCAGGCTTTTTTGCCGCTGTTTGGTGCGATGGTGGTGGTTGGCGTTTGCCTGCTCAAGGAGCCGGATTTCGGTGCATTTGTCGTCATCATCGCCATCACCATGGGTATTCTTTTCCTCGGCGGTTTGAAGGCGCGGCTGTTTGCCCTGCTCATCATCGGTTTGCTCCTGGCCTTTGCCGTGATGATCATCGTTTCGCCCTACCGGCGTGACCGGGTATTTGGCTTTATGGACCCGTGGGCCGATGCTTTTGGTCGCGGTTACCAGTTGTCGCACTCGCTGATCGCGTTCGGGCGGGGCGAATTGTTTGGCGTCGGCCTCGGTGGCAGCATCGAAAAACTCTTCTATTTGCCCGAAGCCCACACCGATTTTCTCCTTGCCGTGATCGCGGAAGAGCTGGGCTTTGTCGGTGTCCTGGCGGTAATCGCCCTGTTCGCCCTGATCGTCCAGCGCGCCTTCGCCATTGGTCGGCAGTGCGTGCAACTTGATCGCCTCTATCCCGCGTTGGTGGCCATGGGTGTGGGCATCTGGATCGGCGTTCAATCATTTATCAACATGGGGGTCAATATGGGCCTGCTGCCGACCAAGGGTCTAACTTTGCCGCTAATGAGCTTTGGCGGCTCCGGCATCTTGGCCAATTGCATCGCGCTCGCAATATTGCTCCGTGTGGATTGGGAGAATCGGCAGCTCATGCGAGGTGGAAAATTATGAGCCGGACAATTTTGATCATGGCAGGCGGCACCGGCGGGCATATTTTCCCCGCGCTCGCCGTCGCTGAAAAAATGCAATATCGCGGCTGGCGCGTCGTCTGGCTGGGCAATCCGGATGGTATGGAAGCCCGCCTGGTGCCGCAGCATGGCTACGAAATGGTCTGGGTGAAATTTGCTGCATTGCGCGGCAAAGGTCTGCTGCGCAAATTACTGCTGCCGTTTAATCTGCTGCGGGGTTTCTGGCAGGCGCAAAAGGCGATTCGCCAACTGCAGCCGAATGTGGTGCTCGGCATGGGCGGCTACATCACCTTTCCCGGCGGCATGATGGCTTCGCTACTCGGCAAGCCGCTTGTCGTCCATGAACAGAACTCGGTCGCCGGGCTGGCCAATCGCGTCCTCGCCGGCGTGGCGGATCATGTTGTGACCGGCTTCCCTGATGTCTTGAAAAAAGGCGTTTGGGCCGGCAACCCGGTACGTCCGGAAATTGCCAAGATTGCCTCGCCAGCCGAGCGCTTTGCCGAGCGCACCGGTGCGCTGCGCTTGTTGGTCATCGGCGGCAGTCTGGGCGCCCAGGTGCTTAACGACATGGTGCCCAAAGGGATGGCGCTGCTCGGTGAAAGCGAGCAGCCGCAGATCGTCCATCAGGCCGGCGAAAAGCATATTGAAGCACTGAAAGCGAATTATGCCGCGGTCGGTGTGCAGGCCCATTGCGTTCCGTTTATTGAAGACATGGCCGGCGCCTACGATTGGGCCGATCTGGTTATTTGCCGTTCTGGTGCGTTGACCGTGGCAGAGCTGGCGGCGGCTGGGGTGGCGAGTATTTTGGTGCCGTTCCCGCATGCCGTTGATGATCATCAGACCGGCAATGCCAAATTTCTGGTCAATGTCGGCGGTGCATTCCTGTTGCCGCAATCTGAATTAACACCGGAAGCGTTAGCGCTGATCCGCAACTATTCCCGCGGTCAACTGCTGGAAATGGCCGAAAAAGCGCGCAGCCTGGCTAAACCCGATGCCACCGAAGAAGTGGCGAATATCTGTGCCGAGTGTGCCAAATGAAACATAAAGTCAAACATATTCACTTTGTCGGGATTGGTGGTTCCGGCATGAGCGGCATTGCCGAGGTGCTGGTGCACCTTGATTACACCGTAAGCGGTTCCGATCTCGCGGCTAGCGCCACCACCCGTCGCCTCGAAGGCGAAGGAATCAGGGTAATGCTCGGCCATGCCGCCGAAAATATTGGTGGGGCCGATGCCGTGGTGATTTCAACCGCGGTCAAGGATGACAATCCGGAAGTGATCGCCGCCCGCGAGCGCCGCATTCCCGTCGTGCCACGCGCCCAGATGCTGGCTGAGCTGATGCGCCTGAAGCACGGCATCGCCATCGCCGGCACCCACGGCAAAACGACCACAACCAGCCTGGTCACCAGTATTCTGGCTGAAGGCGGTGTTGATCCGACTTTCGTGATTGGCGGTCGCCTCAACGCGGCAGGGGCTAATGCTCGACTCGGTAGCGGTGATTTTCTCGTCGCCGAGGCCGATGAATCCGATGCTTCTTTCCTCTTCCTGTCGCCGGTTATTTCAGTCGTCACTAATATCGACGCCGACCACATGGAAACCTACGGTCATGATTTTGAACGCCTGAAAAGTGCCTTTGTCGATTTCCTCAGCCGCCTGCCGTTCTATGGTGTTGCCGTGCTCTGCGCCGACGATCCGAATGTGCGCGACATCATGCCGCGCGTCCCGAAGCAGATCGTCACCTACGGGCTGACGCCGGGTTGCAATTTCTACGCTGAAAATATCGTCGCCGCCGATGGCCAGATGCGCTTCGATTGCGTCCGGGTCAATGGCTCGGTATCGCGTTTGTCGATCACGCTCAATCTGCCCGGCCTGCACAATGTGCTCAATGCGCTGGCGGCCATTGCCGTCGCCACCGAAGTGCAAATTTCCGATGCCGCGATCATCAAGGCGCTGGCCGATTTCAAGGGCGTCGATCGCCGCTTCCAGCGTTACGGCGAGGTGCCCTTGGCCGCCGGCGGCAGTTTCACGCTGGTCGACGACTACGGCCATCATCCGGTTGAAATGGCTGCAACGCTGGCCGCTGCCCGTGGCGCCTTCCCTGGTCGGCGCCTGCTGTTGGCTTTTCAGCCGCATCGTTACACCCGTACCCGTGACTGTTTTGAAGACTTCGTCAAGGTGCTTTCCACGGTCGACGCACTTTTGCTGGCCGAAATTTATGCCGCCGGTGAGGCGCCCATTGTCGCCGCCGATGGCCGTTCGCTGGCCCGTGCACTGCGGGTTATTGGCAAGGTCGAGCCGGTTTTTGTTGAAGATATCGTGCTCATGTCGCAAACAATTATGGATGTCGTCCGTGACGGCGACGTGGTCTTGACGATGGGCGCGGGCTCGATTGGCGCCGTACCCGGCAAAGTGGTGGCCTTGAAATGAACGATTTTGGAAAAGTTGCCGTGCTCTTCGGTGGCACCTCGGCCGAGCGCGAGGTGTCGTTGAAGAGCGGCACCCGCGTACTGGCGGCATTGCAAGGGCAGGGCATCGATGCGCATGCGTTCGACCCGGCTGAAGCACCGCTCGATGCCCTCAAAGGTTATGACCGCGCTTTTATTGCACTGCATGGTCGCCATGGCGAAGACGGCACGATTCAGGGCGCGCTCGAGTTGATGCACATTCCCTACACCGGCTCCGGCGTCATGGCGTCGGCACTGGGGATGGATAAATTCCGGACCAAACTGCTTTGGCAAGCCGCTGGCCTGCCGATCCCGGATTACGCCATTCTGACCGCCGATTCCGACTTTGCCGACATTGAGGAAGAATTGGGTCTGCCGATTTTCGTCAAGCCGGCTCATGAAGGCTCATCGATCGGTATCAGCAAGGTCAAAGCGCGCGAAACACTGCACCTGGCCTATGCTGAAGCTGCCCGCTACGACTCGCTGGTGATCGCCGAAAAGGGCGTAATGGGCGGTGAGTACACGGTCGGCATTATTGGCAGCGGTGCCGATATGGTGGCCTTGCCGATCATCAAGATCGAGCCGACAACCGACTGGTACGACTACGAGGCGAAGTACAACCGCGACGACACGCGGTACCTGTGCCCTTGCGGCCTCTCCGCGGCGAAGGAGGCAGAAATCCGCAAGGGCGCGCTGGAAGCCTTTCGCATCCTCGGTGGTCGGGGTTGGGGGCGAGTTGATTTTCTGATGGACGAAGCGGGCAATCACTACTTTCTTGAAGTGAATACCGCGCCAGGGATGACCGATCACTCGCTGGTGCCGATGGCGGCGCGGGTGGCTGGTATGGAGTATCCGGCGCTGGTTCGCCGCGTGCTCGAACTGGCCGCCAACGACTGAGGCATGAATGTGGAACAAACCGCACCTGCTCAACGCGCTGGCCGATCTGCTGATTCTGGTAGCGGCGGCAGCATTGCTCGCCGCCAGCGCCGTCTGGCTGGTGCGTGTGCCCGCGTTGCCTGTGCTTTTGGTCGTTTTCGCCGAGCCTTTGCCGCACACCCGGCAAGCCGAGGTGGAGCAGGTTTTGCCGCCGGCGTTGAAGGGCAATTTCTTCAGCTTGAATCTGGAAACGGTACGCGGGGCGCTGGAAACGCTGCCCTGGGTGCGCAAGGTCGAAGTGCGGCGGATCTGGCCGGCCAGGCTGGAAGTGAAAGTCGAGGAGCATCGTCCAGCCGCTCGCTGGGGCGAGGAACGCAGCGAATTGGTCGATATCTATGGCGAGGTTTTTGCGGCGCTACCCAGTGCGGCAGAGCTCGCCACCTTGCCCTTGCTTTACGGGCCACCAGGCACGGCGCCGGAAGTTTTGAAGCGTTACAGCGAATTTTCCGACCGCTTTCAGACGGTCGGCGAGGGCTTGGTACAGGTGACGCTTTCACCGCGTCTGGCTTGGCAGATCAAATTGACCAACGGGATGCAGATAGAAATGGGACGGGAGCAGCCGAAGGCGCCGGTGGGCGTGCGACTGCAACGATTTATCGAGGTTTATTCGACAACGGTTGCCAAACAGGCAGTACGGCCGACGGTCGTGGATTTGCGCTATCCGAATGGCTTTGCGATGCGAGTCGCAAGCGAGGGCAAGGGGAAATAACGATATGAGCAGGGATAACAAGGATTTGGTGGTGGGTCTGGACATCGGGACGTCGAAAATCGTCGCCCTGGTTGCCGAGATCGATCAGGAAGGCCGTCTGAATGTAATCGGCATGGGTTCGCAGGATTCGCGCGGCCTGAAAAAAGGCGTCGTGGTGAACATTGAGGAAACGGTGCACACCATCAGCCGCGTCGTGCAGGAGGTCGAACTGATGGCTGACTGCAAGGTGAAAGACGTTTATACCGGGATCGCCGGCAGCCATATCAAGAGCTTCAATTCGAACGGCATGGTGGCGATCAAGGACAAGGAAGTCACCCAGAGCGACGTTGAGCGGGTTATCGAGACGGCCAAGGCAATGCCGATTCCGGCCGATCAGGAAATCCTCCATATCCTCACCCAGGAGTTCGTCATCGATGGTCAGGATGGCATTCGCGAGCCGATCGGCATGAGCGGCATGCGCCTGGAAGTCAAAACGCATATCGTCACCGGCGCCGTCTCGGCCGCACAGAACATCGTCAAGTGCGTCCGGCGTTGCGGCCTGGAAGTGAATGACCTGATGCTGCAGCCGCTGGCCTCCAGCTACGCCGTGCTTTCCGAGGATGAAAAGGATCTTGGTGTTTGTTTGATCGACATCGGCGGCGGCACAACCGATATCGCCGTGTGGACGCAAGGGGCGATTCGCTATACCTCGGTGATTCCCATCGCTGGCGATCAGATCACCAACGATATCGCGATGGCCTTGCGTACGCCAACGCGTGAAGCCGAGGACATCAAGTGTCGCTACGGCTGTGCCCTGTCGCAATTGGCCGATGCAGCGCAGAGCCTGGAAGTGGCTGGGGTCGACGATCGTCCGAGCCGAAAATTGAGTCGCCGGGCGCTAGCCGACGTGATTCAGCCGCGCGTCGAAGAGTTGTATGAGTTGATTCAGCACGAGTTGCGCCGGGCCGGCTTCGAGGAAGTGCTCTCCTCCGGCATCGTGCTCACCGGTGGCGCCAGCGTCATGCCCGGCATGGTCGAGTTGGGCGAGGAAATTTTCCATATGCCAGTTCGCCTGGGCAACCCGAAATACGCCGGCAGCTTGGCTGATGTGGTGCAAAGCCCGCGTTTTTCGACGGCTTTTGGCTTGCTGCTGGAAGCGCAGGCGCAACGCAAACGGGGCCAGAAAATCAAGGAAAAGCAGGGTATGAAAGATGTGTTTGACGGGATGCGTTCATGGTTTGCCAAGAATTTCTAATTTGTTTTATTGACCGGTTTTTCAGAGGAGGTAGTCATGTTTGAGATCATCGAGAAGGAAGAGAGCGGTACCATCATCAAGGTTTTCGGGGTCGGTGGTGCCGGTGGTAATGCCATCGAACACATGATTCTTGAAGGTGTTAATGGTGTCGAATTTATTGCCGCCAATACGGATGCCCAGGCGCTGAGTCGTAATGCAGCGCCGAGCAAGCTGTCGCTCGGCAAAACCGGGCTGGGCGCCGGTGCCAAGCCGGAAAAAGGCCAGGAAGCCGCACAAGCGCATCGCGACGAAATTCGCGCTTCGCTGGAAGGTGCTCACATGGCGTTTATTACCGCCGGTATGGGCGGTGGTACAGGCACTGGCGCAGCACCTGTCGTGGCCGAGATCGCCCGTGAAATGGGCATCCTGACTGTCGGCGTGGTAACCAAGCCCTTTAGTTTTGAAGGCAACAAGCGGATGAAGGCGGCTGAGGCCGGCATCGCCGAATTTTCCAAGCACGTCGATTCGCTGATCGTCATTCTCAATGACAAACTGATGGAAGTCATGGGCGACGATGCGGATGTCGACGATTGCTTCAAGGCGGCTGACGATGTGCTGAAAAATGCCGTTGGCGGTATCGCTGAAATTATTACTTACCCTGGTCTGGTCAACGTCGACTTTGAAGACGTCCGCACGGTGATGGGTGAAATGGGTCGCGCCATGATGGGTTCGTCTGCTGCGGCAGGCGTTGATCGGGCGCGTATTGCCGCTGAACAAGCGGTTGCCTCGCCGCTGCTTGAAGGTGTTAATTTGTCCGGCGCCAAAGGCGTGCTGGTCAATATCACCGCGGCCAAGGGTGGCCTGAAGATGAAGGAAGTCAATGAAGTGATGAATACCGTCAAGGCTTTTGCCGCCGATGACGCGCACATCATTTTTGGCGCCGTCTACGACGATCTGATGGGCGATGCTTTGCGCGTTACCGTCGTCGCCACAGGCCTCGGGCAGATGGCTGCAGTACGCAGTCGCCAGAACTTTGAAGTAATCAATACGGTGGAGATGAAGGCAACGGGCACCCATGACGCGGTGTCATTTGGCTCGGCGCCGGATTACTCGCACCTCGACGTACCTGCCGTGGTGCGTAAACGCAATGTCACTGTTGAAGCATTAGCCAACAGCGGTGTTGATCGTTATGACATTCCTGCTTTCCTGCGTAAGCAGGCGGACTGAAAGTAACCCGGCCTTACTCTGAAAAAGGGCGGCGGCGCCTTGTGCTACAATGCGCCGCTCCCCAAATTATTCAAGTACTTACATGCTAAAGCAGCGCACGCTCAAGACAGTTATTCGCGCTTCAGGCGTAGGCCTGCATGGCGGCGTCAAGGTCAATATGGCCCTGCGTCCGGCGGCGCCGAATACCGGGATCATTTTCCGGCGTGTCGATCTGCCGCAACCCGTTGATATTCCCGCTGCCGCCCTATTGATTGGTGACACCCGCATGTGTTCCTGTCTGGAAAAAGACGGGGTCAAAGTGGGCACCATTGAGCACCTGATGTCGGCCTTCGCCGGCCTCGGCATCGACAACGCCTGGGTCGACCTCGACGCGCCAGAAGTGCCCATCCTCGACGGCTCCGCATCACCATTTGTTTTTCTGATTCAGTCAGCTGGCATTGAAGAGCAGAATGCAGCGAAGAAATTTATTCGCGTCACCCAGCCGATCGAAGTTCGCGATGGCGATAAATGGGCGCGTTTCGAGCCTTATGATGGCTACAGTTTGACTTTCTCCATCGTTTTCAACCATCCGGCCATCGATAAATCTGCCCAAAAAGCGACGATCGACTTCGCTGAACAGTCTTACGTCCGCGAAATTTCTCGCGCCCGCACCTTCGGTTTTATGCAGGAAGTTGAATACCTGCGCGAGAACGGCCTGGCGCTAGGGGGCGGCCTCGAAAACGCCATCGTTCTCGATGAATTTCGTGTGTTGAATCAGGATGGTCTGCGCTATGGCAATGAGTTCGTCAAACACAAAATTCTCGATGCCGTCGGTGATCTTTACTTGCTCGGCCATCCTTTGCTCGCCGCTTTTTCGTCACACAAGGGTGGGCACGCCTTGAACAATCAACTGGCCCGCGAATTGCTGAATCATCAGGAATCCTGGGAGCTGGTGACCTTTGAGCAAGCTGACCGCGCGCCTCAGGGCGTGACGCGCTGGCTTGATCAACTGGCGTAAGTTGCCATGTGGCTGCTACGTCTGCTGGCAGTCCTCCTGGTTGTGGCCATTGGTGCTGGCCTGCTTGCTTATGTGTTGAGCGGTAAACGCAATTACCTCGATTTTTCCTGGCGCCTTTTTAAATACGGCATCGTCTTCGCCTTGCTGGTTTTTGCGCTGATGATCATCGAGCGCGTGGCGATCATTCCGCTTTAGCGGCTCGCTGTAGCAGCCGGTCCAGGGCGTCGCGCAATGGTCCTTTTGGCAGCATTTCGGTGGTTGACCGCAGCGTCGCGCAAGCCTTGGCCGAGATCGGCTTTTGGGTTGATGGCGTTGATTGAAAAGGGATTTGCCGAGGTTGAACTTTTACCTCAATGCCGATACACTCGGCGCCTCTTTTAGATAACTCGTCACACAAGCGCTGGCTCATCTGGCGGATTTTCGTGGCGACCGCGCCATTATCGGCGTGGATAATAATTTTCCCCGACTTGTAATTGGCAACGTGTGCTGCGTCGCGTAACCCGATCGGGGCTATTGCTTCAAAGTGGCGTGAGAGTTTGAGCAATAGCCGAGCATGGGCCATCACCCTGCTGGCGGCGGCATCGCTGTCGAGATATTGCTCCGGCCCTTTGTACATAGGAGGTTCCATGCAGATTATTCTGGTTTCGCGCCATCTCAAGACGGCGCGAACGATCAACATTATGCCTCGTCATGTGCTGACGGTGCTCGCTGTGTCGCTGGTTCTTCTATTTTCAACATCGGCCCTGTTTTCATGGCTATCGGTGCATTGGCGTTTGCCCGTGGTGGAAAATCTGTTGCAATCCCTGCGTCAGCAAGAGACTGAAAAAAGCGAAACACTGGTTAGTAACAACCTGCAATTAATGGCGACGCGTCTGGGTGAATTGCAGGCCAAAGTACTGCAACTTGATAGCCTCGGTGAGCGAGTGCTCGAAATGGTCGGGGGTAAACCGGCGGTGAAGTTGAACGCGGCAGCCGCTCAGGGTGGGCCATTTTTGCCCGCGCCGCTGGGTTTGGATGAGTTGCAGCAAGAGATTGATCGCCTGGCGCTTGCGGTTGAAAGCAAGACGGATGAACTCTCGATTATCGAATCCCGCCTGCTCGAAAAGCGGGTCAGGGACCGCCTCTTGCCTACTGTTTTGCCGGTCAAGGAGGCTGTTTTTGGCTCGGCTTTTGGTCATCGGGTTGATCCGGTCGCCGGCGTGCGTTCGATGCATGAAGGGCTCGACTTTAGCGCTGCCAGCGGTACGCCGGTGGTTGCGGCCGCTGATGGGTTGATTCTTACCGCTAATTTTCACGCCGAATACGGCAACATGATTGATATTGATCACGGTGACGGGCTGACTTCACGCTACGCGCATCTATCGAGCGTGGCGGTCATGCCCGGTTCTCTGGTCAAGCGGGGTGAAAAAATTGGAGCCATCGGGACAACCGGACGCTCAACCGGTCCACACCTGCATTTTGAGGTGCGTATGTGGGGAGTGGCGCAGAATCCCGCCTTGTTTTTGAAGCAGGGCACGGAGTTCGCGCAGCTCAAACGGCGCTAAATCCGAGTGTGTTTGGCCCCTTGATTTAGGTCATCGGCAAGGTGCCGGGGGCGCGTGTTAGAATCC
>JAUYQT010000340.1 GCA_030697085.1 Azonexus sp.
GACTTAAAATCTCTCGGCTTATGGCTGTACGGGTTCGATTCCCGTCCCGGGCACCAAAAAACAACAGTAAAATCAATCGATTGCAAAAAGCAGCTGACAAAAATAGTCGGCTATTTTTCTTCGTATAAAACCTGGTTTGTCCCCAATTTGTCCCGCCATATCCCGCTGTATCCCTGTGTGTTCGTCCCATCCGTGGACCACCGGGAACACCTATTGACACACGGGCGGGCTGCTGATTCAATATTTCCATGTCTTCGGTTCGTCGCCACCCTCTGCACCGCCTGTCTCTGCGCAACGCGCAGGTTCTTTCGCGTCGACGGTATTTCTGGGAGACGTTGCGCGACGGCATTGGCGGCATTAATGATCTGAGAAATAAAGAGCAGAAGAACGTGATTGCGCTTGGCCGTCAGACAGAAAAAGACATTCGCTTGAGCTTGGCGATGGATCGCATGTATCAAGTCCGGGATTCTCAGCCGATTTTTTTGGTGAATGGCCTGGATATCCGGGCATTGGTGCAGTCAAATGCCAACGAAACAACAGGCGATGCGCTGCAACTTGAACAACTTGAAATCGCTGAAATTGCAATTTCATCGTTCTCCATCGCCGCTTCAACGCCGACCACGCCGCCAGGCGTGACAAACCTCAGGCAAACCCCACGCCGTCCAGGCGCACCTTCCACCGGCTCCAGTATTGATCAATCCACTCAGATTAATGCTCGAGCGCGCCGATGGCTCCTGAGATCAGACTCAGTTAAATAGCCTTTGCGCGTTCCCGCTACTCGGGAATACAGCAAATGGCTACTACCGCACCAGTTTCATCGCTACACCAACTCCAAACCCTTTTCCCCACCCCTCGCTTTTGCTTGATGCGCACGCGCTGGCAGGTGTCCTTGGCATTGCCCACAAGACCCTAAATAACGCAGGTGAGGTCGGTGAGCGCCAGCCGAAACCCCGGCCCGCTCTCGCGATGCCGGCGGCTGCCTGGTTGGGACCGATCAACGGTTGTTGGTCTGCAGAAAAAGGGGATTTTTTGGGGGGGGGCTGGTCTGATAAAGACGAAAGTCTGGTCAAGTCACAACAACGCGGGCGCGGTCGATGACTGTAGTAGCTATATCGCGTGGCGTGGACGAAGCGAAGAGGCTGCGCTAGACGATCTGTCGGCGCCGGTGGTGGTTGCCGCTAGTTGCACGCCATCCATGCAGGCTGGCGTGATTGCGCCAGCCTCAGCGGTAGGTGAAACGTTTGGGCGGTTTGGGTGAGGGAGAATCATCCACAGGAGCTGTGGAGAACCACTAAAATAAAGAGCCGAGAAGCCTGTATTTGTAAGGCTTCCCGGTTGTCTGCCCGTTTTTTGGGCGGTGGGTGGTTAGGCGGCCATCCGGAGCGGCAAGACCGTCTGCTTTAATCGATCGACGGGAGCCAGTCGGGATTTAAAACTTCGTCGCCCATTACCCATGGCATCACCTCGGGCCAGCTCTCCAGGCCGGTTTCATCACCGGCTTGGGCAATGGCCTTCGACCACACCATATCGAGCCAGCGAGCCTCATCCAGCTTGGTGCGCAGGCTAGGGGCTTCGTCGAGCAAATAGCCGACTTCCTTGCGCTGCGCGCGAATTGTGTTGCGCCAGCTATTACCCTGGCGTTCCGGCTGAAATTGCCATTTGAGCAAATGAGCCAGAAGTACCGCCATGCGGTTCGCCAGTTCGCGCTGTTCGCTTTTGCCCACGTCTTCAATCTCCTCGGCGATATGCTCCAGGTCGAGCAGGTCGAAGCGACCCGCGCGGATCAATCGCGCTTGCTCGCTTGCCCAGGCAACGACATCGGTTGAATAGCTGGTGGTCATCATTGCACTCCTGCTTGTACTTGCTGCATCTTAACCCGGCTTTCTTGCCAAATCCTCAGCGACATCGAGCCGTGCAACGAAATCATTTACGTCCGGATGGTAGTAACGCATCGCCATTTGTATGGTTTTCCAGCCGAAAATTTTCGCAAGCTCGTGAGCTTGGTACAACGCCGCCAAGCGGCTTGCTGCTTCGTGGCGCAGGTCGTGGTATCGCAGGTTTTCGATACCGGAATCTTTGCATGCTCGGGAAAACGCGCGCACCAGCCGGTCTTGGGTGACATCGAACAATTTGCCGTCCGGGCGATCCGGGAGGCCGTTAATTGCTTCGATGGCTCGACGTGACAGCGGCACTGCGCGCGGCGTCCCGTTTTTTGTATCTCTCAGGTATGTAATGCGGCCAACAATGTCGCTTCGTGACAACCCCAAAATCTCAGATTGACGCATGCCGGTCTCGATTGCCAGTACAACAAGCGCCTGCGCGCCGACAGTGCGCGGCATCGCCTTCTTGATTGCATCAAGCAATCGAGCCTCTTCTCCGTTGAGCAATCGCCGCTCGCGGCCGGCGCCAACGCGCGGCCGCTCGATCTGGCGGACCGGGTTCGACAGGCCGGACATTTGCCATTCTGTCGCTGCGGTTTTGAATGCGTGAGAGAGCAGGGCGAGGTCGAGCCGGATGGAATTTTCAGCCATCCCCCGCGCACGTTCGTCATCGCGAAATTTCGCGATGTCGGCACTGCGGATTTTGCTCAGGTGTTTTTTCGCGAGCGGCTGGTTTTTTAGTGCCTTGATTCGCGCCGATTCTCGTTTGTGGCTTTTTTTGTTCACGGTTTTCGAGAGCTGGTAACGATCGAGAGCAGCAGCAAGCGTCGTTTTGTCGGCTTCGCCCAGGTCATGCCATTCCCCGCGCTCCATCTCTCCCTCGATTTTTCGCGACCATGCCTCAGCGTCGGTTTTCCGGGTAAAACTTTGCGTCGCCTGCTGCCCATTGCGTCTAACCTTCGCTTGCCATTTTCCACTACGCTCAATCACGCTCGCCATACTGCATTTGTCCCATATGTGTCCCAAAGCGTCCGAAATTATCGGAAAAATACATCTAACTCATTGTGACACAAGGGATTAATAAATAACTGTTTTGGGACTTAAAATCTCTCGGCTTATGGCTGTACGGGTTTGATTCCCGTCCCGGGCACCAAAAAAATCAATCGCATTGCTTTAATGTGTCGGCTAATTCTGTCGGTGGCTTTGTGGAAATAGAGCGGTTATCGGATACCGATCCAGAATTTCATTTTCATCTGGGTGTAATGCTATTGATATTTTATCTTCCTGGGGTGGTAAGGCGGGTGGTAATAGCGGGGCGCTCAGAAAAGTTTAAAGGTGGGGCAAATGGCAACTTTTCAGACTGATACATAAATATTGTTGCGGTGCACAATATTTTTTGGCATAATCAGCGCTGTCTCCTCCATCTCCTCCAAGAAATGGATTTTAGCCCGCCTTGAGCGGGCTTTTTTTTAGCCGGACCTGATGCTTCGCTTCGGTAATTACAGTCATTCCCACATGTAAACCTGGTCCTGCCGGGGTTTTTACCTTTACTCAGCTAAAAGAAACGGTTAAAACAACGGCCGCCCTAAATGGAGATTTCAATGCCCGAAAATGACCTCGACCTACAAATTGAACGTATGCTTGATGCTGCAATGGATGGTCTTACGCCTCATCAGGTGTTGATTAAGGCATCGCTAGCGGAGGCCGCCAATGTCGCTGAACGTGCTGCCGCAATCGAAAAAAATCGAGAGCGGGCTTTGCGCTTACTGGCGGCGATTGAAAAGTCCCAAAGTCAGCAGTAAAAAATTATTTGCATTGGGATTTTGCTTCAGCGCTGCTGTGTCCGGTCGGTCTTTGCCAGCTCCGGTCTGCTTGCAGTGGTTTCCCTGACTGCAATTCGTGGCCAACCAGATCAAGCAGGATGTCGTCAAACGTGTACAAGCCCGGCTTGCAGGTGGCGAGCTGGAGTACGGCAAAGGCGGTTCCTGTCCCAAATGCCTCGCGTTTGATCGAATTGTGAATGAGGCGAACGGTTTGGTAAGGAAAACCAAAGATCACTTCGTGGTGTCCGACGATGCCTCCGAGACGGAGTGAGGTGATTCGTTCGTTATCGACGTCGAGCGTTTCAGCGATTCTTTGTGCGGTGCCCGATATTTCGGGTTTTTCCCGGAAGTGCTGCTCGATAATTTCGATATCGGCAAACGGCGCGATGCGGCGCAGCAGCTTCGCTGCCAGCATTAGAAAGTTGATGCCGAGTGTGATATTCGGGGAGCTCATTACCCGAATGTCTTTTCCGAGGTCGCGGATGTAGTCCAGTGTTTCTGCCGGGTAGCCAGAGATGGCGCTGACCAGCATGATCTTTCGCTGCCGAACTGCTTCACCGTATAAAAGCACTGCCTCAGCGTTGGAAAAGTCCACGATTGCATCAACCGGGTATTGATCCAGCCAGTCGGGAAAAGTGGCTTTTTCCAGGACGGTTACTGGTAATTCGATATCCGCATTCAGGGCGGAGGCACGCGCGATCCAGCAGAGCTCGAATCGTGAATCTTCGGCCAGAACACGGGCGACTGCCTGGCCTGCTTTGCCATAACCAATCAATCCTACCTTGATCATTTATTACTCCCAATGTTGCCAGTTTGAATCTTGGCTAATTGATATTCACCTCAAATTTCGGGACCGTGTCGATCCAATATAAAAAGTGCCAAATGTTTGGTTCACCAGGTACTTCGCCTATGGGGTTAAAGGTGTTGATCCTGAGGGGCTGACCACAGCTAGCATCAGGTAATTGCGTTCAAACGCATTTCTGGAGTTGGTTCTCAACTCTTGCTTGTCCTGCTGGATGCAAAGCCAGGCGCCATTGTAGTCTGGCTTAAACAGGTTCTCCCCTTCCGTTTGATCGCTTTGGCGGTTTATTCCGGTGTGCGAAGGTGGGGAGTTACGTAGGGTAAAATTTTTGGGATGCGTCACAAAGTCTTACTAAAAATAGCTTACGACTGCATTGATAGGCAATATAATTCACGCCCGGTAGTTCCTGTGATCAGATAGTCAGGTCAATTTTGAAGCCATCTTGCGATACAAATTCCCCTCTGCTGACGATGGCAGTGCTGCAGCAGTTTCGTTTGCTTTTTGGCTCCATGCGTCAATATTTTCGTTTGGTCGAAGAGCGTTGTGGGATGTCAGGTTCCCAGATGTGGGTGCTGCAGGAAGTTCAGCGCACTCCGGAAATCGGGATCGGTGAATTGGCTATTCGCATGGGTGTGCATCAGTCAACCTGTAGTTTGCTGGTTGATAAATTGGTCGTTTTGGGGTGCTTGACAAAGAAGCGGCAAAACGCTGATCAGCGGCGAGTTGGTCTTTGTCTGGCGGCCAGTGGGCTGGCTGCGCTGGCCGCACTACCCGGGCCGGCTGAGGGTATTCTTCCTGAAGCCTTGTCTAAATTGCCTTTAGTGGTTTTAAAGACATTACATGTCAATTTGGAAGAATTGCTTCTGCATTTGCCCGGTAAGGACGAGGCCAGTGCTCGTACCCCTTTGGCTGAACTGGTTGCGACGCCGCAAACAGTGGGGGGTTCCCTATGATACGTAGGCCTTTGCTTTGGGCTGTGCTTCTCCTGGGCATCCTTGCTGGTTGTGCCGGGAAGCCGCCGCAAGTCCTTGTGCCGCCGGTTGCCGCGGCGCCGCTTCCGGTCGGTGATAAGTCGGCGGTCGCTAGTGTTGAAGCAACGCATTCGCCGAGTGAGGCGCAGCTAATGGCTGCGGTCGACGATGAAAATAACGTGTTTTTTGTCTTGGGTTCTTCGGGCGTCAATGCAGCGGGACGCCTTACTGTGCGTCGTCACGCCGAGCGTTTGAAGGCTAACCCCAAGCTTGAAGTTACGCTGATCGGATATACCGATGATCTGGGCAGCTCTTCCTATAACCTTGCCATTGCTGAGTTGCGGGTTAATGCGATTCATAAAGAATTGCGCGCGCAAGGTGTTCGCTTGAATCAAATACGCCGCCATATGGCAGGGCGTGAGCAGTTGGCACCGGCTTGCCGGTCGACCGAGTGCCGCAAAAAAATGCGGCGTGTCGAGTTTGTCTATGCCAATTGACCGATTGGTAAATTAAGAGGCCGCGTCCGGCATGGTGAACGGTAGTGTGAAGCTGATTCGGCTGCCAACACCGACTTCACTTTCCAGCTTCATTTTGCCGCCCATCAGCTCGATCAGTTTGCGGGCAATCGGCAAGCCGACGCCGATGCCGCCATGACGGCGCATGCTGGAGCCATCGCCCTGGACGAACAAGCCATTCAGTTGTGGCAGAATTTCCGGGGCAATACCGGGGCCTGTATCGCTGACGGCAAATTCGAGTTTGACCTGTGATGGCAGGGTCTCGACGAGGCGAACAGAAATGCTGATGGTGCCGTGTTCGGTAAATTTAATGGCATTGCCCAGCAGGTGCTTGAAGGTTTGACGCAGGTGATCAATATCGCCCAGCAAAATTTCGTGCAGCGCGGGATCTTCTTCCTCGATCAAGACCAAGTCCAGGCCCTTGGCGGTAGCGGCTTTGCGGTGACTCGATGTGAGCGATTGAAGCAGTTCTTCGACCGCAAACGGTGTCGTATCGAGTGTGACCTGTCCGGTCTCCAGCGCGGAGAGTTCAATCAGGTGATTGATCAGGCGCATCAGCGATTCAGAGGAGTTTCGCAAGGGGGTGAGCAGACTACGCTGCTCTTCGTTAAGATCTTCCAGATCCAGCAAATCGCCCAAGCCGATGATGCCGTTCATCGGCGTGCGGAGTTCGTGGCTCATGTTGGCGAGAAATTCACTTTTGGCGCGGTTGGATTGTTCTGCTACTTGGCGGGCATGCTCCAGATGTTCAACCAGTTGTTCCTTTTCGAATTCAAGCCGAAAGGTGTCATGCAAGGTTTCGTGGAAGTAATCGGCACTGCGTGTGGCAATCAGCAAAAATAGCAGAGACATTGTGCTGAAAGCCAGGTGTAACGGGTCCTTGCCGAGGGCGCCAATCACCACGGCGAGAATGATCGGCCAGGCATAGCTGCGGAAAATGAGCCGGTTAGCCGCTAATATTGGCACTGCACCAGCGACCATGCCCGCCATGATGAAAGCAGTGAATAGCTGAAGAGTGGTGTTTCCGGAACGCATCAGCAGCAAAGTGCCCGCCGCCCAAATGAGGCCGCTGGCGGCGGCGCCGAAGAGTGCCCGCTGACGCTAGGCGTGGCTAGAGGCTTGCCGTTCAGCTTCACTTTGCCGGTAAAAACTGGCTGCCAGGATGATGCGCAGGCCGGCGGCGCTGGCGGCAAATAGCCACCAGATCGCCAAGCTGCTTAGGGAGATCAGCGGATTGGCGATCCAGACCAAAAGACTGGCATTAAGAATCGAAATAATCTGCCCGAGCCGCGTATTGCGGAACAGCAGCTCGACCTGACGGCTGAGTATGAAGGCAGCACTGGGTTGGTTCAATGTAGTTTCTGGCTAGTTGTTGGCTCGAATAGCGCGGCGACTTCTGCCGGGCTGAAATGGTAGTCGTGGTTGCAAATGTCGTCACGTATGAGGATCTCACCGTGCTCGGCGAGGATGGTTTCCGCATCGGTCTGGCCCAGACTGCGAATCATGTCACTGACTTTTTCCCGATCTTGTGGGCAGTGATAAACCACTGTCGCCGGATCGTAAAGGCGCAGGCCGTGGCTGGCCATTTCGTCATGAAAGAGACGGGTGAGCAGGGTTTCAGCGTCGAGTTCAAGTAATTCGGCGGGCTTGACGGTGGCCGCGAGTTGGCAAATCCGGTTCCAGCCATCGGCATCACGCTGATCGGCATCCGGCATTTTTTGCAGGAAAAGGCATGTTGCAGCTTGCCGGCTGGCGGTCACGAACAGCCGCGAAGCCTGCTGTTCAGATTGCTCAAGGTAGTGCTCGAAAATGGCCGCAATACTGTCGCCAACCATCGGCACGAAGCTTTGGTAGGGCTGGCGGGCATCCGGCATGTCGAGGCTCATCATCAGCTGACCACCCTGATCGGCGCCAAGTAGTTCAGGCACCGGCGCAGGCAAAACCACCGGGTTGCTACGCGCCATGCCGCGCATTTGCAGCTGCTCATTGCAGTCCATGACCAATAGCTGAATGGGGCCGTTGCCACGCAACTGCAGCGTCAGGCGCCCGGGCTGCTTAAGCTGGCCGGCAATCAGCGCTGTCACTGCCGCCATTTCACCCAGTAACTGCGCCACGGTTGGCTCATAGTTGCGGTCAACCTGCATTTGTTGCCAAACATCGCTCAAATGAACCAGGGCGCCGCGAATGTTCAGGTTTTCAAAGAGGAAGCGACGAACGCTGCTTTCGTTCATTTCAAATTTTCCATGTAATTTTCCGGGGTGAAGCCGACCAGCAGTTG
>JAUYQT010000350.1 GCA_030697085.1 Azonexus sp.
CGATGCCGTCAAGAAAATGCGCGGCAAACCGAAGACGCCAATCAAGCTGACCATCCTGCGCAAAGGCGAAGGCAAGCCGCTGGAAATCACCCTGGTCCGCGAAGTGATCAAGGTACAAAGTGTCAAATCAAAACTAGTGGAACCCGGCTACGGCTGGATTCGCGTTACGCAGTTCCAGGAAAATTCAGTTTCCGAACTGGCCAAGCATCTGACCACGCTTTATAAAGATGGCGACCTGCGCGGTTTGGTCCTTGACTTGCGCAACGACCCGGGCGGATTACTCAATGGCGCCATTGGCGTCTCCGCCGCCTTCCTGCCGCCTGACGTCAAGGTGGTATCGACCAACGGCCGCACTGAAGATGCCAAACAGGACTTCCTGGCGCGGCCGCAAGACTATCTGCGCGGCACACGGGAAGACCCGCTGCGTAGCTTGCCGATCGATGTCAAAAAAGTGCCGATGGTGGTCTTGGTAAACGGCGGCTCCGCCTCGGCCTCCGAAATCGTCGCTGGCGCGCTGCAAGACTACAAGCGTGCGGTGATCATGGGCACTCAGACTTTCGGCAAGGGTTCGGTGCAATCAGTACTGCCGCTCCCTGGCAACACCGCGATCAAGCTGACCACGGCCCGCTACTACACGCCGGAAGGGCGGTCGATTCAGGCCAAAGGCATCGTGCCGGATATCATCGTCGAAGACAGCGCGAATGGTGCCGCATCGAGTGCCGGGCGCATTCGTGAAGCCGATCTCGATCGCCATCTTTCCAATGATCGCGATAAAGAAGCTGTGCCGGAAAGCAAGCCAGAAGCAAAACCGCAAAGCAAAGCGCCGAGCAAGCCGGACAAGGAAAAAGGTAACAAGGGCGAAGGCGATGAGGAAATACCGCAACGCCTGGAGTACGCCAGCAAGGGTGATTACCAATTCCAGCAGGCTATCAATCTCCTCAAGGGCCTGCAAATCATGCAAGGCAAGGCTAAATAAGCAATCGCCAAGGGAAGGCCATGTCCGCCGCAGACCTCAAGAAAAGCCGGGAGATTTTATTCGCCAAGTTCCCGCCCGGGCAGGTGCCTGAGGCGGCGGGCGATTTACAGCGACTGGATGAGGTCGAGATCGAGCCGCAATACGAAAAACGTTCGCTCGGTGTGGCTTACGACTTACAGAGCCATACCCTCAAAGAGCTAGACGAACATCTGATCGACAAGGGTTATCACCTCGATAATACTTTGATGAGCAAATTGACCCGGGCCCTTATTTACTACGTCGAAGAAACGCAGTTACACAATCTGGGCGCCCCGGAAAAACTCCTGAAGCGTTCCTCGCAGGACGCCTATGTGCAAGCTTGGGAGCACCACCCGCATGGCGACCACGACGATACGCCGCCAGAGTGGCGTGAATACAAATAGTGGTCGGAATTGTCGATTGATCCTGCTACGGGCCCTCGCCCCACAATCCCGATCACTTAGTCCTTGCCCGAATATCCCAAGACTCGACCCAAATGACTGACGAGCAACTGCTCCGCTACAGCCGGCACATTCTGCTCGACGCCTTGGGCATTGATGGCCAGTCACGCATTCTGGCAACGCATGCGCTCATCATTGGCGCTGGCGGCCTGGGTTCGCCCGCCGCGCTTTATCTCGCTTCAGCCGGCATCGGCAAAATCACACTGGTCGATGATGACACCGTGGATTTCACCAATTTACAGCGACAAATTTTGCATACACAAGACCGTGCCGGAATGGCGAAGGCCACATCCGGCAAACTGGCGCTGAGCGCGATTAATCCGGAAATCGAGATTATTCCGCTACAGGAACGGCTCTCCGGACTGGCGCTCGATACGCTGGTGAGTAGCGCCGATATTGTGCTGGACTGCACCGACAATTTCACCACTCGTCACGCCATCAACCGTGCCTGCGTTCACCATTGCAAAGCCCTGGTTTCCGGGGCGGCGATTCGTTTCGATGGGCAAATCAGTGTTTACGACCTACGCCGCGAAGATTCGCCGTGCTACCACTGCCTGTTTCCCGAAGGCGAGGATATTGAGGAAGTACGCTGCGCCGTGATGGGCGTCTTCGCGCCGCTGACCGGGATCGTGGGCAGCATGCAGGCGGCCGAGGCATTAAAGCTGGCAGCGGGGATTGGCGAAAGTCTGAGTGGGCGATTGCTGATGCTCGACGCACTGGAGATGGCGTGGCGCACCGTCAAGTTCAAAAAAGACGCTGGCTGCAGCGTTTGTGGTCCTAACGGGGACGGGCGATCAGGCGAATATCTTCACCGATCTGTCGCAGATCGCGAATCTGCAGAAGGCGCTTGCCGTCTAAGCGAGTCAACTCAGGCAAATTGAACAAGCCACTCGCCGCATGCCCCATCAGGCAGGGTGCCAAATAAAGTAGCAATTCATCAACCAGGCCTTCGCGCATCAGCGAACCATTCAGCTTGAAACCGGCTTCGGCGTGCACTTCATTAATGCCTCGCTGAGCCAGCGCTTCGAGCAAGGACTTCAAGTCAACCTTGCCGGCAGCGTTAGGTAAAACCAGCACTTCGCTGCCCGCCAAGCGCAGCAAATTAGCGCGTTTTTCATCGTTGACCGCAGCCACAATCAAAGTTGGACCACCCTGCAAAATTTTTGCTGTGAGCGGCGTTTCGAGACGGCTATCGACAACCACACGCAGCGGCTGACGCGGTGTTTCCACATCACGCACATTAAGTTGCGGATCATCGTCGCGCACCGTGCCGATGCCGGTCAGGATCGCGCAGGCCCTGGCCCGCCAATGCTGACCATCACGCCGCGCTTCCGGGCCGGTAATCCACTGGCTAACCCCGTTATTTAATGCTGTTTTGCCGTCCAGGCTGGCCGCTGCCTTCAGGCGCAACCATGGACGACCACGCGTCATGCGCGAGACAAAACCAATATTTAATTCGCGCGCTTCATTTTCAAGCAATCCACTCGCCGTCTCAATCCCGGCCACCTGCAACAGACTCAAACCCTGTCCAGCCACCAGCGGATTGGGATCGCCCATCGCCGCCACGACGCGTGACACACCAGCGGCTATCAAGGCTTCAGCACAAGGTGGCGTCCGGCCGGTATGGCTGCACGGCTCCAAAGTGACATAGGCCGTCGCGCCACGCGCCTTGTCACCCGCAGCAAGCAAAGCATGAACCTCGGCATGTGGGCCACCGGCCTTCTCGTGCCAGCCTTCGCCGACGATTTCACCGGCCTGCACTAGCACACAACCCACCCGGGGATTGGGCGAGGTCGTCCATAAGCCACGCTCGGCCAATTGCAGCGCACGCGCCATCATGCCGTGGTCAACGGCGCTAAAACTCATTTTTTTCTGGGAGAAGGCGAAACTTCGCGAATGGCACGCGAGAAAGCATCAACGTCTTCGAAGTTGCGATAGACGGAAGCAAAGCGGATGTAGGCAACCTTGTCGAGCTTCTTCAGTTCGCGCATGACCAGCTCACCGAGTTGCTGGGTGCCGACTTCGCGCTCGCCGGCAGCGAGCAACATCTCTTCGATATCGACCACAGCCGCATCGACCGATTCAATCGATACCGGTCGCTTGCGCAGCGCCAGCTCCAGACTGGCCCGCAGTTTGTCGCGATTGAACTCGGTGCGCAGCCCATTTTTCTTAACGACCTGCGGCAGGCGAATTTCCGCCCGCTCGTAGGTCGTAAAACGCTTGTCACAGGCGTTGCACTTTCTGCGGCGACGAACGACGTCACCTTCGTCATTGAGACGGGTATCAGCGACCGCTGTTTCATCCGCACCGCAGAAGGGGCATTTCACGCGCGCTCAGGCCCCGTAAACCGGGAATTTTCCGCATAGCGCCGAAACTTTGGCGCGCACCTGAGCGGCCACAGCTTCGTCGTTCGGCGCTTCCAGTACGTCGGCGACCAGATGCGCGACGATTTCCGACTCAATCTCGGTAAAGCCACGCGTCGTCATGGCCGGCGAACCGATACGGATGCCGGAGGTAACGAAAGGCTTTTGCGGGTCGTTCGGGATACCGTTCTTGTTGACCGTGATGTGGGCACGGCCCAGCGCAGCTTCGGCTTCCTTGCCGGTGATGTTTTTGGCGCGCAGATCGAGCAGGAAAACGTGGCTCTCGGTGCGCCCGGAAACCACACGCAGGCCGCGCTCTTCGGAGAGGACGCGCGCCATCACGCGAGCGTTGGCAATCACTTGCTCCTGATAGTTGCGGAACTCCGGGGTGGCCGCTTCCTTGAAGGCCACCGCCTTGGCGGCGATGACGTGCTCCAGCGGACCGCCTTGCAGGCCGGGGAAGATGGCTGAGTTGAGAGCTTTTTCGTGCTCGGCCTTCATCAGGATGATGCCGCCGCGCGGGCCGCGCAGCGTCTTGTGCGTGGTCGAGGTAACGACGTCAGCGTGCGGTACCGGATTCGGATAGAAACCGGCGGCGATCAGGCCGGCGTAGTGGGCCATGTCCACCCAGAAAATGGCGCCGATTTCCTTGGCGATCTTGGCGAAACGCTCCCAGTCGATGCGCAGGGCGTAGGCCGAAGCGCCGGCGACGATCAGGCGCGGCTTGTGTTCGCGGGCCAGCGCTTCCATCTTGTCGTAGTCGATTTCTTCCTTTTCGTTCAAGCCGTAGGAGACGACGTTGAACCACTTGCCGGACATATTGAGGGCCATGCCGTGGGTCAGGTGACCGCCTTCGGCCAGGCTCATGCCCATAATGGTGTCGCCGGGTTTGCAGAAGGCCATCAGCACGGCCTGATTAGCCTGCGAACCGGAGTTCGGCTGGACATTCGCAGCATCGGCGCCGAACAGGGCCTTCAGCCGATCGATCGCCAGTTGCTCGGTGACATCAACGTATTCGCAGCCGCCGTAGTAACGCTTGCCCGGGTAGCCTTCGGCGTACTTGTTGGTGAGCTGGGAGCCTTGGGCTTCCATGACGGCCTTGCTCACGTAGTTTTCGGACGCGATCAGTTCGATGTGGTCTTCCTGACGCTGGACTTCGGCCTGCATGGCTTGCCAGAGTTCAGGGTCAACTTTTGCCAGGGTATCTTTCGCGGAAAACATGGGTGAATGCCTCAAGCCATTGAAAAGGGCTCAAATTTTATCACGAGGGAAGTTCATCAAGGGCGCCGGCTTCCAGATGCGCCGTTTCGCCCCAGGTTTCCAGCTTCCAGAGGCCGTCCACCGCAGCAATCCAGTTCAGGCCGGCATTGGGAATCAGGAAATCGCGTGGCGTTTCCAGGCTGTTGCCCCGAACAAAACGATTGATGATGTCGAGCACGCCGCCATGCAGCACCACAGCCACATTCCGGCCCGGATGCGCGGCGGCGATTTCCTTCAACTTGCCGATCACCCGGGCATACATTGCCTTCAGACTTTCGC
>JAUYQT010000413.1 GCA_030697085.1 Azonexus sp.
GTAGCGGCAGGCGCTGGTCGTCGCGGTGTTCGTGGATCAGCTTGAACAGGTCGATGATGCCGCCCGGCGTGATCTGGACACTCTCAAAATCGTCGAACCAGATGCCGTGACAGGAAAAGCAGAGGTCGAGTTCGACTTCGCCATGGGTCTGGCGCGCGAAGGTCTTCTGGACCATCGACTGCCGGCAGGAAGGGCAGGCGGTCGGCTTTTTCACAAGGGGCGGATGGTGCCGAGGTTGAGAGTGACGCCCTTCTTCATCTTGCCGATAACGTGCATTTCGCAGGCCTTGCAGTCGAATTTCAGGATCAATTTCTCGCTGCCATTAACCAGCGTCATCGGGTCTGGCTTGAGGTGCTTGACCTCTTTCGGGCAGAGATTGAAGCTGAAGCGCAGGCAATGGCGCGTGATCATCAGCGAGACCATGCCTTTTTCTTCATTGGCTTCGTAGGCATCGGCAATCAGCTTGACGCCATGCTTTTCGTAAAACTGGCGGGCCTTGGCGTTGAATACGTTGCCGAGATAGGTCAGCTCTTCCTGCGGATACGGTACCGGATTGGCGGCCGGTTCGGCGCGGGGCGGCCGTTGATAGGCGGCGAGGCGGGCCAGTTCCAGCTTTTCGGTGGCTTCCCGGCGCAGCGCGTTGATGGCGCCGGTGGGCAGGAACCAGGCTTGCGAGAGCTGCAATTCGGCCGGTTGCGCCGTGAACATGGTGTTGCCGAATTTGCCGAGTTGTTCGATCAGCGTGGCGGTGGCCCGCTCGGGGTTCTTGGCAATTTCCTTGCCGGAATTTTCGCTATTTTTCAGGTTGACCGTAGCACTGATGCCGTCCTCGTCAGTCAGCGTCAGGGCAAAGCCATCAGGCGTTTCGGCGAACAAGGGCTGGATCGAAACCAGACGCTCGGCTGATTCTTTCTCCAGTGCTCGCTCAAAGGCCTGATCGTGATTGCGGAACAGCGTCGCGCCTTCGGTCAGGCCTTCCGGGATGGTGACCGGGAAGAGCTTCCTGCCTTCGGCACGGTTGATGCGAAAGCCGACGACCTCAGCGTGAGCATCGTAAAAACAGACACCATCGCCATTATTGAAGTCGCTTTCAGCGTTGACCATGAAATAGTTGGGGCCGATTTCCGTGACTTCGCCAATCGCTTCACCGACGAAGCCGGCGGCATCAAAGGCGCCGATGTCGTCCTGCCGGTCGTTGGCGAAATAGTCGGTGTAACCCCGGTTGTAGGTTTTTTCCGGTTGCGGCGTGAAAGTGTAGGTGCTGTGACCGGAGGAGGCGCGGTGGAATTCCGGATGCCCGGTCAGCACTTCATCGAGCAACGTGCGGTAATGCGCCGTGATGTTCTTGACGTAGGAAAGATCCTTGTAGCGGCCTTCGATCTTGAAGGAACTGACTCCGGCTTGGGCCAGTGCCAGCACGTTGTTGCTCTGGTTGTTGTCCTTCATCGATAGCAAGTGCTGGTTTTCGGTGATGGTCTTGCCCTTGTCGTCCACCAGCGTGTAAGGCAGCCGGCAGGCTTGCGAGCATTCGCCGCGGTTGGCGCTGCGCCCGGTGTGGGCGTGGCTAATGAAGCACTGGCCGCTGAAGGCGACACAGAGCGCGCCGTGGACGAAATATTCGAGCGCGACGTTGGTTTGCGCGGCGATTGCGGCCACTTCCTTCATCGACAACTCACGTGCCAGCACGACCTGCGAGAAACCGGCATCTTCCAGAAATTTCACCTTGGCCGGATTACGGTTGTCGGTCTGCGTGCTGGCGTGCAACTGGATCGGCGGCAGATCCATTTCGAGCAGGCCCATGTCCTGAACGATCAGCGCATCGGCGCCCGACTCGTAAGCCTGCCAGGCCATCTGGCGGGCTTCGTCCAGTTCGTCATCGCGCAGGATGGTGTTCAGCGCAACAAACACCTTGGCGTTGAAGCGATGGGCGTGCCGGCTCAGGCGTTCGATATCGGCCAGCGTATTGCCGGCATTGGCGCGCGCCCCGAAGGCCGGGCCGCCGATATAGACGGCGTCGGCGCCATGATTGATGGCGGCGATGCCGAAATCGGCATTTTTAGCCGGAGCGAGGAGTTCGAGCGGGTGATTGGGGCGGGTCATTTCGATTTAGTAGGCAAAGCGTGGGGCAAGTTCTTCAATATTGAATTCGCGCAGAATCGCTTCGGCGCGCTCGCGGGCATTCTTCCGTCCCCACAGGGGACTTGAGCCCAAGGCCCCGTCGCCTGCGGGGCGCACTCGGCCGCCATTTTTGTCCGATTTTGAGGCGATGATCAGTTCGTTCTTCATCGAATGCTCCCAGCCGATCAGTTCGGTCACCGTGACTTCATAGCCATGCGCTTCCAGCAACAGGCAGCGCAGCACGTTGGTCAGGTGGCTGCCCAATTCGCGGGTATGAATCGGGTGGCGCCAGAGTTCGGAAAGTGGTGTTTGCGAAAGTGATTGATTCTTGCGGGCTCGCATCGTTGCGGCGACTTCAGCCTGGCAGCAAGGCACCAGCACAATGTGTTTGGCCTGCTTGGTCAGGGCGAAACGAATGGCATCATCGGTGGCCGTGTTGCAGGCATGCAATGCGGTGACGACATCGATTTGCTCGGGCAGGGCGCTGGAATGAGTTGATTCCTCAACGGTGACGTCGAGAAAACTCATCCGTTCAAAGCCGAGGCGGTTGGCCAGTTCACGTGATTTCCCGACCAGTTCCTTGCGGCTTTCAATGCCGTAGATGTGCCCTGTCGCCTTCTCCTTGAAAAACAGGTCATAAAGAATAAAGCCAAGATAGGACTTGCCGGCGCCGTGGTCAGCGAGGCTCTGTGCTCCGGCCAGCAGGGGTTCGATGAACTGGTAGAGGTGATAGACCTGTTTCAGCTTGCGCCGGGTGTCCTGGTTCAGCTTGCCGTCGCGGGTCAGAATGTGCAGTTCCTTGAGCAGTTCGATCGACTGCCCGGGGCGGATTTCGGAAATGGCGACAGCGGGGTTGGGCTTTTTCATAGGGGACGAATTATCGCATTGCTCCAGCCAATCCGGGCGTCCGGCGATGTGCCGCTGATGAAGGTCATCCAAGTTGCAGATATCTTTCCGGCGAGCGTCGCCGGCTCCCGATAAATTATTGGATAAGATATTTTTAATGGTTTGTAAGTTTATGAATTTAAATTGATATTTTATTTCTGGCATGTACTTCGCGTAGTGCTGTTCAGGTTCGTCAAAATCGTGTCAACCGATTGGTGGTTCTGGCGTTATTCGCAACATGGTGATCCAACACCGCACTTCATACGGAGATACAAATGGGCAGTTTGAGCAACGAATCCTTCGACCAGTTCCTGGATTCACTAAAGAAAGCCGGCATCACGATTTCCAACGAAGCCGAACTGCGCGAGCGACTGGCTGAAGCTCAACGTTGGCGTTTCGCCTTCCAGACACTGGCTGCCAATGGCAAGATGATCGGCATCAGTTTTGAAGATCATTCCGAAGGTCGTAATGAAGCCGAAATCAATCGCGCTTTTACCGACTTCCAGTTTTCTGAAAACAGCAAGGCGGTATTTTCAGCCAGTCTGAAGCACTAATAAAAGTTTTGCTCTGCCTCGCTTTGGCGGGGTGTTCAAAGAAGAACGGGCGCC
>JAUYQT010000448.1 GCA_030697085.1 Azonexus sp.
GCCCTATCGCCAAGCAACCTGGTTGGCCAAATCACCCCTATTTTCCCTCTCGCCACAGGCAGGACGCCCGATGCAAAACGAACACTTTATTCCGGGCAAAGATGCCTCCCTTGAACACTCCATTACCTCGATGCAAGCCAAGCTGATTGCCCGCGGCTTCGATATCGAGGAATGCTCCTGGCTCAACCCGGTCGATAGCGTCTGGTCGGTGCATGTGCGCAATCGCGAATGCCCGATCATGTTCACCAACGGCAAGGGCGCAACCCGGCTGGCCGCGCACGCCAGCGCCCTCGGTGAGTTCTTCGAGCGCCTCTCCTGCAATTACTTCTGGAACCACTATTACCTCGGCGACAAGGCAGCCAACGCCGCCTTCACCCATTACCCGCGCGAACGCTGGTTTGCTGCGGTCGACGCTGCCTGGCCGGCCGAATTGCTGACGCCGGAACTGCAAGCTTTCTACAACCCGGACGGCGCGATTCCAGCCGAAACGCTGGTCGATGTGAATTCGGGCAATGCCCAGCGCGGCATCTGCGCCATTCCCTATATTCGTCAAAGCGATGCCGCCGAGGTGTTTTTCCCGGTCAACATCATCAGCAACCTGTACGTCAGCAACGGCATGTCGGCCGGCAACACGCAGGCCGAAGCCCGCGCCCAGGCGCTGTCGGAAATCCTTGAGCGCCACGTCAAGTTCAAGGTGATCGCCGAAGGCCTTTGCCTGCCGGATGTGCCGGAAGAAGTCATCGCCCGTTACCCGGGCATCGCCGCCGGTATTGCCGGGCTGCGCGCCGCCGGTTTCGGCATTCTGGTCAAGGACGCCTCACTGGGCGGCAAATACCCGGTGATGTGCGTCACCATGCTCAACCCGCAGGATCAGGGCGTTTTCGCCAGCTTCGGTGCCCACCCACGCTTTGAGATTGCCCTTGAGCGCTCGCTGACCGAACTGCTGCAAGGCCGCGCCCTCGAAGCACTCGGCGGCTTCCCGCCGCCCGGCTTCGATCTCGATGAAGTGGCCAGCGCACCGAATATCGAAATCCACTTCGTCGACTCCAGCGGCATCGTGCACTGGAATTTCTTCAATGAAGCGGCCGATTTCGAGTTCAGCGACTGGAACTTCAACGATCTGGAAAAAGGCAGCACGACCGACGACTACACCTGGCTGTGCGAGCGCATCCACGCCGACGGCCACGACATCTACGTCGCCGATTTCGATCACCTCGGCGTCTACGCCTGTCGCATTCTGGTCCCCGGCATGTCGGAAATTTACCCGATCGACGATCTGGAATGGGAAAACAACAGCAACGGTGCGGTCGTCCGCCCGGCCATCCTCAAGCTGGCCGAACTCGATGATGAAGAATGCGGCCAGTTGCTCGACACGCTGAACGAACTGAATATCGCCGACGAACGCCCGGTGGCCGCACTGATCGGTCTGGCGCCGGATGCCGGCTCGCTGTGGGCCGACCTGCGGGTGGGCGAACTGAAAACCCTGCTCGCACTCGCCGCGGGTGATATGGATGCGGTGCAGGAAGGTTGCGAATGGGTACGCCAGTTCGAGCAACTCGATGCTGCCCGCCGCCGTACTTACAGCTGCATCGAAACCCTGCTTGCGATGGACGATCCGGACGCCTACGAAGCAGCATTAGTAGGCCTGTACGGCGAAGAAACGCTGGATCAGGCGACCGACATGATCGACGGCGACCTGCGTTTCTTTGGCCTCCCATCGCCGGGGCTGAATCTGGAAGGCTGCGATCTGCATCAGCGCTTGATCCAGCAATACGAAAAAGTGCACAGCACGAATCTCTGAGTTGTATTCGTTAGCACCGCATCTCGATTGGATTTCCTGCACCGCGCAGGGAATTCAATCGGAGCGCGAAACAATGCTGCGGTCAACGCCTGAAAACGGCAAAACCATCTGGCGCATCGCCAATGACCTGCGCGGCAGCGTGGACGGCTAGGACTTCAAGACCTATGTACTCGGCATGTTGTTCTACCGCTTTAGTTCCGAAAACCTTACCGCCTACCTGAATGCTCAGGAGCGCAAAGCGGGCAATCCGAAATTTGACTACACAACGCTGAGTGATGCCGATGCAGAATTCGGTCGCACTGAAACGGTAAAGGAAAAGGAAAAGGAAAAGGGTTTCTACATCCTTCCCTCACACCTGTTCGCCAACGTGCGTAAGCAGGCCCGCCTTGACACCAACCTCAACGAAACCCTCAGCCGTGTTTTTACCGACATCGAAGGCTCCGCCGTCGGCGCGAACAGCGCAACCGATCAAAAAGCTCAACACCGAAATCTCCCACATCGTGGCTGATCTGGAAGGAACGCAGGCATGAGCCAACAGCCGGGCGGCGAAATCATTTTTTATCAGCGTGGAGATACGCCTGCCATTGATGTGCGACTTGATGGCGATACGGTCTGGCTGTCTTTGAATCAGCTTGCCGACTTGCTGGGGCGCGACAAATCGACCATTTCGCGCCATATCACCCATGTGTTTGCCGAAGGGGAGTTGGTACGGTCTTCAGTTGTTGCAGAATTTGCAACAACTGCCGCCGACGGCAAGACCTATCAGGTCGAACACTTCAACCTGGACGTCACCATCTCGGTCGGCTATCGGGTCAAGTCCCGAAAGGGAACTCAATTCCGCATCTGGGCCACGGAACGGCTACGGGAATACCTGGTCAAGGGTTTCGCCATGGACGATGCCCGCCTCAAGAATCTGGGCGGCGGCAATTACTGGAAAGAGCTGCTTGATCGCATCCGCGACATTCGCAGCAGCGAAAAAGTGCTCTACCGGCAGGTGCTCGATCTGTATTGAAGAACATTTTGATGGCTTTCGATGATTTTGCGGGTAATGAAATTCTCAGCCAGCGCGATTTTCAGGATTACCAGAGCCTGTACCTGAATCTGTACGCAGAGTTCCGCAGCACTTCGGAAGCGGAGAAGGAATCCATCAACGATGATGTGGTGTTCGAGATTGAGTTGATCAAGCAGGTTGAGATCAACCTCGATTACATCCTGATGCTGGTCGAAAAGTACCTGAAGGCCAAGGGCAGCGGTACAGACAAGGAAATCCGAGCAACCATCGAGCGGGCGATCAACGCCAGCCCGTCGCTGCGCAACAAGAAAGACCTCATTGAGCAGTTTGTGGACTCAGTCTCCACTGCCAGCAAGGTCGATGCGGAATGGCTTGCCTTCATTGCGGCGAAAAAAACCGAGGAACTCGACCGGATCATCGCGGATGAGGGTCTTGATGCCGATGAAACGAAGGCTTTTGTCGACAATGCCTTCCGTGATGGCGCGATCCCAAGCTCCGGCACCGCGATAACGAAGATTCTCCCGCCCGTCTCAAGATTCTCCAAAAACAACGGCCATTCGGTTAAGAAGCAAATGGTACTGGACAAGCTCGCGGTGTTCTTTGAACGTTTTTTCGGGCTGGCTTGAATTAATGACCGCGACTTTGAGCCATTTAGGCCGGCTAGCAAAATTAGGATTTACAACAACAACGAGATTTCAAGCATTTTGCCCAGCCTTTGCTGATTGCAATATTGCTGATACGTTCACCTGCGTTCACCCAACCCACATGAAAAAGCACATGCTGCTGCGGTCAACGCTAAAAAATCGTCAAAATCACCCGGGTAAAAGATCATGCGTAAAATTATTCTCGCTACTACCGCCTTGCTCGCCGCCGGCATCAGCCAGGCGCAGATCAATCCGATTGCCCGCGAAGGCGGGTTTTCCGGCTCGGTGACAGCCGGTGCGGTCTATGGCGACATCGCTTCCAATTTTTACAAAAGCGACGAGCACGAACGCATCGACAATCTGGGTAGCCCGCAAAGCCACAGCGTCACTTCGCCGATGATCCGTTTCGACCTGCGCTACACACTGGCGGAGTCACGCACCCAGTTCGTACTGGGCAGCCAGATTCACGACGCCTTGCGCTTCGACTTCACGCAATTGCTCGGCGTTCGTCAGGAAATTGCCAACCGGGGCATTCTGTCGGCGGGCTTTGTGTTCAATGGCATCGCGCCAAATGAAGTCTGGTCCGACCCGTACAAGACAAATGCCAACCGTGACGGCACCAAACGCGATACCAAGGGTATTCGTCTTGGCTGGGAGGGCATCATGGGCTCCGGTTTCAGCGTCGATCTGACCAGCCGACGAATCGACATCGACAACGAGGAAAGTGGCCGCAGTACTTCCCTGACGGCGGGTCAGGTCACGCAGCTTGAGCGCAATGGCACAAGCAGCCGGCTGCGGGTTTCGTATAACTGGGAGTTCGCGCCGCGCCACTTCCTGTCACCCGGCCTGATTTTTGGCAAGGACAGCCTGGACGGCAAGGCAATGAGCAACGACACCACCGGTTTCAAGCTCGATTACGGGTTCAATGCCGGCAACGACATCTTCGCGGCCAGTCTTTACATCGCGCAGCAAAGTTACGACGCAGGTCATCCGCTGTTCGGCAATCGCAAGGCCGACAGCACCGACTATGCGCTGGGCGTCAATTACTTGCGCCAGGGGCTGTTCGGCTACAAATGGCTGGGTGGCTATGTCAATGCGTCGTATGGCAAATCCGACGCTGATATCGACTTTTTCGATGCCGATTTCAAACGCATCGGCTTGGGCTTGCGCTACAAGTTCTAACGATTGCACCAATTTCCGCGCCCTTCCCATTGAATGGGCAAGGCGCGGAAATCGTTACTTACTTGGCGATATCGAGCAATTCAACTTCAAAAATCAGTGTCGAATTCGGCGGAATCCCCGGTATGTTCTGATTGCCATAAGCCAGATTAGACGGACAAACCAGCTTCGCCTTGCCGCCCACCTTGATGCTCTGAACGCCCTCCGTCCAGCACGGAATCACCCGGCGCAACGGGAAAGTAGCCGGCTCGCCGCGCTTGTAGGAGCTATCGAACTCCTGACCATTTTCCAGCGTGCCACGATAGTGCACCTTGACCGTGTCGGTCACTTTCGGATTTGCGCCCGTGCCCTCTTTGAGCATGGTGATGCCAATCCCGGAAGCAGTTTTCACTTCTTTGGCATCAGTGGCGTGCGCCGGGAACGAGAGGGCAACCAAAAGGGCTGCGGTAGTAAGGACCAGTTTCTGCATGGATCTGCCTTTGTTCAGGTGAGTAATCAAATACCGGATACGGTGACGCAATTGTGCCGCAAAACCAGCGCAATCTGCGGCCAGAAAGTATCGGCCACAAACTTTACGAGCCAGAAGCAACGTACACTAGCAGGCGGCTAGCGCCCGACAAAACCAACAATTCGACCACCTTCCCTCCCCCAACCCGGTATCCCCATGAAAATAATTATTAGAGCCTTCTTCAAAACCCTGCGCGTCATCATCGGTCCCTTCATGCTGCTTGGCGAATTCATTGGCCGCCCGAAAGGCATTGTCCGTGCCCCGGCGCAACAAGCTGAAATCGATCAACAATGCGGCAGCCTCGCCCTTTACCAATACAAGACCTGCCCTTTCTGCATCAAGGTGCGCCAGGAAATGCGCCGTCTGTCGCTGAATATCGAACAGCGTGATGCCCAGCAGGAAGGCGACAATCGCCGCGAACTGGTGCGCGATGGCGGCAAAGCCAAAGTGCCCTGCCTGAAGATTTCTGATGCCGCCGGCAAAACGCAGTGGCTGTACGAATCGGGCGAGATCATCAACTATCTACGCGGCCGCTTCGCGCAAGCCTGAACCTATACGGCGGCAAGGACTCCTATAACTGAAGCCCACAAAACACAGGAGTAACACATCATGGAACGCCCCGTACACACGATGAGCAACCTCTTCGCCCAGCTTGGCGAAGCCAATGACGAAGCAGCAATCGCCCGTTTCATCGAGACCCACAGACCGCTGCCCGAAGAGTTGCGGCTCCACGAAGCCAGCTTCTGGTCAGCATCACAAGCCTGCTTTTTGCGTGAGGCAATTTTGCAGGACGCGGACTGGGCTGATGTCACGGATGAACTGAACGTTAATCTACGAGCACGGCATTAGCCTTTGGCAAATCATTCAACACGGCAGGAAGCAGATTCATTCGGCACTATCGAAGTCGCCGCCGATCGGCTTTGGGGTGCCCAGACGCAACGTTCGCTGGAACACTTCGCCATCTCGTGCGAAAGAATGCCGCCTGCGTTGATCGTTGCGCTGGCAACCATCAAGGCCAGTTGCGCCAAAGTGAATCAGACACTTGGCCGGTTAGCCGCGACCAAGGCTGCAGCGATTATTGCTGCAGCAGACGAGGTAGCGAACGGTCAGCACATTGACCAGTTTCCGCTCGCCGTCTGGCAAACCGGCTCGGGCACGCAGAGCAACATGAACGTCAATGAAGTGCTGGCCAATCGCGCATCGGAATTACTCGGTGGCGAACGAGGAATGAGGCGCCTCGTTCATCCCAATGACGAGGTGAATCTCGGGCAATCCTCCAACGATATCTTCCCGACCGCCATGCATGTGGCGGCTGGCATTGGCTTGGTGCACGACGTTTTACCGGCAATTTCGCGGTTGACCGCAGCATTTGAGGTAAAAGCCCATGAATTTGCCGGGATCATCAAAATCGGCCGCACGCATCTACAGGACGCAACGCCGCTCTCGCTCGGTCAGGAATTTTCCGGCTACGTTGCCCAGTTACAACACGCCGCGAGCGTCATCACCGCCAGCCTGCCTTCGATTTACCCGTTGGCGATTGGCGGCACGGCTGTTGGCACCGGGCTGAATACGCATCCGGAATTCGGCCCACGCGTCGCCGCCGAACTCGCGGCCCGAACCGGCCAGCCCTTCACCAGCGCCCCCAACAAATTCGCTGCGCTGGCCGCCAACGATGGCCTGGTTTCCGCCCACGGCGCACTGAAAACGCTGGCCGTTGCCTTGATGAAAATCGCCAACGATATTCGCTGGCTGGCGTCCGGCCCGCGCTCCGGCCTGGGTGAACTGAATATTCCCGAAAACGAACCGGGCAGTTCGATCATGCCCGGCAAGGTCAACCCAACCCAATGCGAGGCGCTCACCATGCTCTGTTGTCAGGTTATGGGAAATGACGTGGCGATCAGCATTGGCGGCGCTTCCGGCAATTTTGAGCTGAATGTTTTCAAGCCGCTCATTGTGCACAATTTCCTGCAAAGCATTCGCCTGCTGGCTGACGGCATGAGCAGTTTCGAGCGTCATTGCGTACGAGGCATCACGGCCAATCGAGAGCGGATTGACGAGTTGATGGCGCGGTCGCTCATGCTCGTCACCGCACTGGTGCCGCACATCGGCTACGACAAGGCGGCTGAAATTGCCAAGCATGCCCAGCACGAAAACCTCACCCTCAAACAGGCGGCGCTGGCGCTGGGCTATGTCACTGCCGACGATTACGAACACTGGATCGTGCCGGCCACGATGATTCACCCTGGCAGGTAATTTACCGGATGACAACGTCGAACAATCACGCTCGCTGCCAGCACGCCTGAAAATGAACCTTGCAAAAAACCTCAGTCAGAAGCCTCATCACAGAGAGGATCAAAAACGGAATCACCAGTCGGGTGAGCCGATAATGATCGGTTTTTCTCTGCGAAACGTCGCTCTTCCGCGCCTCGATGTTGAAAACTCCTGTCTTCAACCGAGGTTTCCAGGATGAAATATTCCAGTCTTTTGTATCACCTCTTTCTCGCCAAATATCACGCTCCTCGCCCCGTGATTCTGGCACTGACGGGCGCTCTGATAAGCAGCCCGAGCGGGTCGGCGGATCTCGTCGAATGCGCCCAACTGCCCAAACCATCGGTCAGCATCAAGCGCCTGGAAGACGCGCTTCGTTTCAATACCCAATATAGCTATCGCTCCCTGACCCATATCGGCGGGGAGAAGGTCAAGCCCGGCCATCAGGTACTCGGCCTGACCCGGGCCAGTGCGATAGCGCAGTTTTCGCTGAACATGCCGAGCTATCGCGATGCAGCGGAACGCTACGAATGTGCCAGCCCGCAAATCAGCTTGAACTTCGGCTTCAAGGAAATGACCGTTTATGTCGGCAAGGAATTTCCCGTGGGCAGCTGCGCCTACAAAGAAATTTTCGAGCACGAAATGCGCCACGTCAAAGCCTATCAGGAGCACATCGCCAAAGTGGAAAAGGTCGTTCTGGAAGACCTCAACCGCCGCTTTGTCACCGGTGATCTCTGGCGAGGCCCGGCTGGCGTCCACTATGCCCAGGTCAGCAAGGAGCTCGATGAGCGCTGGCTACCTTACGTTAATCGTGAAATGAGGAAAGTCGACCTCGACCAGATGCTGATCGACACGCCAGAAGAATATGCCCGACTGAGCCAGTCCTGTAATGGCGAGGTCAAAAACTACGCCAAATAGTCAGAAGTCATAACCCTGGATCGACTTGCCCAACAGGTATGAGAGCACCAATTTCCGCAATACGTCGGGATCAATTGGTTTTGCCAGATGGCCAACCATGCCAGCGGCCAAACAGCGATCTCGCTCCTCGCCAAAGGCATGCGCGGTCTGGGCGATGATCGGCATGTCGGGCGCCATTTCCAATATTTGACGCGCCGCTTCGTAACCGTCCATTTCCGGCATTT
>JAUYQT010000570.1 GCA_030697085.1 Azonexus sp.
TGGCGCGATGGATGTCCTCGTTGTTGGCAAATGCCGAGAGCAAACCCCCATCTCCGGACAGATGCGCCATGATGCGCAGTTCGATCTGCGAATAGTCGGCCGAGACAATGCTGTGGCCGGGTGGGGCGACAAAGGCGGTGCGGATGCGGCGGCCTTCTTCGGTACGCACCGGAATATTCTGCAGATTGGGGTCGCTTGAGGCGAGGCGGCCGGTGACGACGGTGGCTTGGGAAAAATGGGTGTGCACACGGCCGGTTTGCGGATTGATCATGCGCGGCAGTTTGTCGGTATAGGTGCCCTTCAGCTTCGACAGGCTGCGGTGTTCGAGCAGCAGTTTGGGCAGCGGGTAATCGAGCGCCAGTTCGGAGAGCACTTCCTCGTCGGTTGACGGCGTGCCGCCGGGGGTTTTCTTTTTGACCGGCAAGCCGAGTTTCTCGAACATGATTTCAGCCAGTTGCTTCGGCGAAGCCAGGTTGAAAGGCTGGCCGGCCAGTACATAGGCCTGGGCTTCGAGCGCCATGATTTTCTGGCCGATTTCGTGACTCTGCCGGGCGAGGATGGCGCTGTCGATCAGGATGCCGGTGCGTTCCATTTGCCAGATGACTTGCCGGGCGGGCATTTCGATCGTGTGGTAGAGCTTCGAGAGTCCCGCTTCGCTGGCGAATTGGGGATACAGGACTTGATGCACGCGCAAGGTGACGTCGGCATCTTCGGCGGCATAAACCGCGGCGCGCGCGATATCGACCTGATCGAAGCTGATCTGCTTGGCGCCCTTGCCGCACAGGTCTTCATAGGCAATGGTGGCGAGCCCGAGGTGGCGCGTGCACAACTGGCCGAGGTCGTGGCCTTTGTCCGACTCCAGCACGTAGGATTCGAGCAGGGTGTCGTGGACAATGCCGGCCAGCGCGATGTCGTGATTGGCGAATATGTGCTGATCGTACTTGGCGTTTTGCAGCACTTTTTTGCGGTCGACCGCTTCCAGCCAGGGTTTTAGCCGGGCCAGCACTTCGTCGCGGGGCAACTGGTCAGCTTCGCCCGGAGCGGCGTGGGCGAGCGGTATATAACAAGCTTCGCCGGCCTTTACCGCCAGTGAAATGCCGACAATGCGGGCGCCAAAGGCGTCGAGACTGGTTGTTTCGGTATCCAGCGCGGTCAGATCGGCGGCGTCTATTTTGGCTAACCAGGCGTCAAATTGGGGCCAACTGAAGACCGTTTCGTAATTGACCGGGCCGGGCTCGGGGGCGGGATTTTCTTGTGCCGCCAGCGCGTTGTCCGGGTTAAGTTCAGCGTTGCTGGCGGCGGCAGTTGGGCTGTTGGCGACCTTTTCTGGCGGCGCGCTGTCCAGTTCGCGTAGCCAACTGCGGAATTCATAGCGGGTGTACAACTCGCGCAGCGTTTCAATATCTCGTTCGCTGGTGGTTAAGGCTGCAGGCGCCGGCAAGTTCGACAAATCGCAAGCCACGGTCACCAGCTTCTTGCCGAGTGGCAAAAACGCCAGATGGTCGCGCAGGTTCTGCCCGACAACGCCGCCAATTTCATCGGCATGCGCCATGACTGCATCCAGCGAGCCGTATTGCGCCAGCCATTTCAGCGCCGTCTTCGGGCCGCATTTGGCGACGCCGGGGACACCGTCAACGGTGTCGCCGACCAGCGCCAGATAATCGACGATCTTGCCCGGCGGCACGCCGAACTTGGCTTCAACACCGGCTTCGTCGAGCAGTTCGTTGCTCATCGTGTTGTACCAGCGGATCAGCGGGCTGACCAGTTGGGTTAAATCCTTATCGCCGGTGGAAATCAGTGTATTTATGCCGTTGACCGCAGCATTCGTCGCCAGCGTGCCGATCACATCGTCGGCTTCAACGCCATCGACCATCAGCACCGGCCAGCCGGCCGCCTTGATCGCGGCGTGGATCGGTTCAATCTGTTTCATCAGGTCTTCCGGCATCGACGGTCGGTGCGCCTTGTATGCCGGGAACCAGTCATCGCGGAAAGTTTTGCCCTTGGCGTCGAAGACAATGGCCTTGTACTCTGCCTTGTAGTCGCTTTCCAGCCGGCGTAGCATGTTCAGCACGCCATACATGGCGCCGGTCGGCTCGCCCGCCTTGTTGCGCATATCGGGCATGGCGTGAAAAGCGCGGTAAAGATAGGACGAACCGTCCACCAACAATAGAAGAGGCATTTGACGTGACTGAAAGTGACAAACTGGTGATGGGCGTGGAGTCCGAGGCCTTGCTGCAAACGGCGTCGGCGCGTGAGTCGTGGCGGATTTTCGGCATTATGTCAGAGTTCGTCGAGGCGACCGAACGTCTCGCGGCGATCAAGCCGGCCGTCACGATCTTCGGCAGCGCCCGCATCAAGCCGGGGGCTCCCTATTACGAGTTGACCGAAAAAACGGCGCGGCTGCTCTCGGACTCAGGTTTTTCGGTGATCTCCGGCGGCGGCCCGGGCATTATGGAGGCGGCCAATAAAGGCGCCTTTCACGGTAAATCACCTTCGGTCGGCCTCAATATTCAGCTGCCGCACGAACAGCAAAACAATCCGTATCAGGATATTTCGCAGACTTTCCGTCATTTCTTCGCCCGCAAATACATGTTCGTGCGTTTTGCCAGCGCTTATGTCGTCATGCCCGGCGGTTTTGGCACGCTCGATGAGCTGATGGAAGCGTTAACGCTGATTCAGACCGGCAAAGCGCGCAAAATTCCGCTCATCCTGATGTGCACGCCATTCTGGCAAGGCCTGATTGACTGGTTCAAGGCGCGTCTGGTGGAAGAAGGGCTGGTCGATCCGGAAGACATGAATCTGATTCAATTGATCGATGAGCCGGAACAAGTGGTTGAAGCCATTTTCAAACACTACGAAGCGCGTCCGTTCGGGCCCTTGCCCAACGAGCGCGAGTTGATGCTCAACCTGTAATAAAATCAGCCTCAAATTAAAGAGGAAATTCCCATGCGCCGCTTTCTCCCCCTCATGTTGCTCGTCGCCCTGCCGGTTTGGGCGCAGAACGAACCGCTGCCTGCCGTGCCCCCGCCGCCGCCTGGCATGGAAGCCTTCGATGCGGCGCTTGAGCCGCAGGTCACTATCGTCAAGGCCGAGAAGGAAACGCGCGAAGAATTCCGCATCAAGGGCAAGCTTTACATGGTCAAGGTGACGCCGGCGGTTGGGCCGAGCTATTACCTGGTCGACCGCCTAGGCGATGGCAATTTTATCGAGGCGAACGGGATCGGCCCGGCGGTCAAGCCGCCGATGTGGATTCTGCATAGCTGGTAAATCTTGTCCGTTTATACCTTGGTCGGGCGTGACGAACTCGCCGCCTGGCTGCAGCCACTTGGGCTGGGTGAGTTGATCAGTCATGCCGGCATTGCCGCCGGCATGCAGAATTCAAATTATTTTGTGACGACGGCGCAAGGGCGTTTTGTGCTGACCCTCTTTGAGGGCATCGACATTGAGGCGCTGGATTTTTACCTGGCGTTACAAGACCACCTGGCTGGCCGTTGCATTCCCTGTCCGCAACCACTGAGCGATCCGCAAGGGCGGCGTTGGCGCTATCTGGCCGGTAAGCCGGCAGCGTTGTTGTCCTGCCTGCCGGGGGCGGCTCTGGAGGCGCCCGAGGCAACGCATTGCCGGGCGCTGGGTGAAATGCTTGCCCGTCTGCATCAGGCTGGGACAGAAATGGTGAACCCCTTGCCCAACCCTTGCGGCGCTGTTTGGCGGCAGGCCATTGGTGAATTGCTTTTGCCGCAGCTGGCGCCGGATGAGCGCGCCCTGCTGGTCGAGGAGCTGGCTTTTCAGGCGGTACAGGATTTCGCCGCATTACCGCGCGGCATCATTCACGCTGATCTCTTTCGTGACAATGTGTTGTGGGATGGCGCCGGTCAACTCTCCGGCGTGCTCGATTTTTACTTCGCCGGTGAAGACTGCTTATTGTTTGATCTTGCTGTGGTCGCCAATGACTGGTGTCCGAACGATGCAATGCTGCGGGCCTTGCTCGCCGGCTACCAAAGCCAGCGCCTGTTGAGTCCGGCCGAGGTGACCGCATGGCCGGCGATGCGGCGGGCGGCCGCACTGCGCTTCTGGTTGCTCCGGCTGGAAGTTCGGCACCAGCCACGCGCTGGCGAGGTGGTGACAATCAAGAATCCCGAGCATTTTCGCCATCTGTTGCAGCGTTTGCGCCTTGCTCCCGAGCCCTTGCCCCGTTAGCATCGCCGGATGAACGAAATTACCGTATTTCCCATGGCCCCGGCCCCCTTTACGGGTGAAAGTCGGGAAGTCGAGCCCGGCGCCTGTTTTGACTGGCTGCATCAAGGCTGGGCGATGTTTCTTGCCAACCCGGGCGTCTGGATCGGCTCCACCGTGCTGCTCCTCGTCATTCTGATGGCCATTTCCATCGTCCCGTTTTTTGGTCAGGTGGCCGCGCACTTGCTGGTGCCGCTCTTTGGCGCCGGAATGGTGCAAATCTGCCGACGTTTGTCTGAGGATAAACAGCCGGAAATCGCTGATCTGTTTGTCGGTTTCCGGCATAACGCCGGCCAACTGGTGATGATCGGCGTCCTTTTTGCCGCTGGCACTTTCGGCATCGCCTTCATTGCCTTCCTGCTCGTCAGCGGCGGCGTACTGGGCGGCGTCGTCACCGGCCGGGTCGGCGGCTTCGGCGTCGCGCTCGGTGGCGTCATGCTCGCGGGTCTGATCGTCATGGTGCTTTCCGTCCCCGTCATCATGGCCACCTGGTTTGCCCCAGCACTTGTTTTCTTTCACAACATGAAGCCAGCCGACGCCATGCGGGCGAGCTTTGCGGCCGGGGCAAAAAACTGGCTGGCGATGACGATTTTCGGTATTTTTCTGGTCGTGGCCCTGTTCTTCGCCATGCTGCCGCTCGGTCTCGGCTTGTTACTGCTGTTGCCGGTCTTCTCCGGTGCGGTCTACGCGTCTTACCGTGATATTTTTGTAGGCGTCTGACAATGCG
>JAUYQT010000601.1 GCA_030697085.1 Azonexus sp.
TCTGGCATCACACGGTGGCGCCCGGCGACGTGGTCGTGGTGGACCGCAACTGTCACAAATCCATCCTGCACGCCATCATGATGACCGGGGCGATTCCGATTTTCCTGATGCCGACGCGCAACAATTTTGGCATCATCGGGCCGATTCCGAAGAGCGAATTTGCCTGGGAGAACATCCAGAAAAAAATCGCCGCCAACCCCTTTATCACCGACAAGAACGCCAAGCCGCGGGTGCTGACCATCACCCAGTCGACCTACGATGGCATTCTCTACAACGTCGAGGACATCAAGGAAGAGCTCGATGGCAAGATCGATACCCTGCATTTCGACGAAGCCTGGCTACCGCATGCCGCCTTCCACGATTTTTACGGTGATTACCATGCCATCGGCGCCGACCGGCCGCGCTGTAAGGATTCGATGATTTTTTCGACGCAATCGACCCACAAGTTGCTGGCCGGTTTGAGCCAGGCGTCGCAGATACTGGTTCAAGACTGCGAGAACCGCAAACTCGACCGCGATATCTTCAACGAGGCCTACCTGATGCACACCTCGACCTCGCCGCAATACTCGATCATCGCCTCCTGCGACGTCGCCGCGGCGATGATGGAGGCACCAGCCGGGACGGCGCTGGTCGAGGAGTCGATCACCGAAGCGCTCGATTTTCGTCGCGCCATGCGCAAGGTCGATGAAGAGTGGGGCGCCGACTGGTGGTTCAAGGTCTGGGGTCCGGACGACCTGTCGGAAGAAGGGATTGAGGAGCGCGATGCCTGGATGCTCAAGCCGGGCGAACGCTGGCACGGCTTCAACAATCTGGCCGACGGTTTCAACATGCTCGACCCGATCAAGGCGACGATCATCACGCCGGGCCTCGACGTCGATGGCGATTTCGCCGACGAATTCGGCATCCCGGCGGCCATTGTCACCAAATATCTGGCCGAGCACGGCGTCATCGTCGAAAAGTGTGGTCTGTACAGCTTCTTCATCATGTTCACCATCGGCATC
>JAUYQT010000696.1 GCA_030697085.1 Azonexus sp.
TGTTTTCTCGAATGCGCCGACGGGTGACCCGGCCGTTGATCTTGTCAAATGCCGTCACAAACGAATTTTCAACGACCCGGTTGGGCTCAAACTGGCCAAAAATCAGAAATCTTCGCTGTTCCAGACTTATGTCCGCGATACCGGTGAAATCCTTAATGATCTGTCGATGCCGATTGTCATCGGTGGCCGCCATTGGGGCGCCGTACGCATTGGTTTTAAGGCCGATGTAGTGGTCTGATTTAGTTATTAGTCGCGAGTCGCGAGTCGCTAGCCGGTAGTTGCTAGTAACTGGCGACTACCGGCTAACAACTAATAAACGATTTCGACGTTTTCGGGTTTTAGCCAGGTGCTGAGCACCTCGAGCAAGCTGTCATCAAGGCGTACCCGAACCGCTTCGCCGAGGATAATTTCGCATTCGGCCTGCGTATTGCGGTAACGGACGCGTACGGCAGCCGGCCCCGGTGCGAAAGGCGTCAGTAGATCCTTCAGCTTGCGGGCGTCGGCATTGCCATTCATCTTGAGCAGCAAAAATTTGGCAAAACGGGCGCGGGCTTCGCCGAGGGTCATCAGCTTGTCGGCAATGATGCGGTTGCCGCCGGAGAAATCGTCGTAACTGACCTTGCCTTCAATGACCAGCACTTCATCGGTGATGATTTTGGCCCGCTCGGCTTCAAACAATTCGTTGAAGACCGAAACCTCAACCATCGTCGTGCCATCGTCGATCTGGACGAACAGCATCTTGCCGCGGCGGGTCATCTGGGTGCGCACGCCGACGACGACACCGGCAATCGTTGTCATCTCCTTCGACGGCTCGAGCCGGTTGAGCGAGCGCCGGACGAAGCGCGACAACTCTTTCTTGCAGGTGTTATACGGGTGGCCGGAAAAGAACAGGCCGAGGGCCGTTTTTTCCTGCATCAGTTGTTCTTTTTCACCCCAGGGTTTGACCTGAATGTATTGCGGCGCGTGTTCCTCGGCATTTGACCCGAGATCGAACAGGCTGCTCTGCATCGCATTGCGCTCGGCCTGCTCGGCGAATTCCATCGCGATGCCAACCGAGGCCAACGTCTTGTGGCGGTCAGCGTCGATACTGTCGAAAGCCCCGGCCTTGATCAGCGCCTCAGTAGTGCGTCGATTGACCATGCGCTTGTCGCAGCGCTGGCAGAAATCGAAAATATCCGTGAACGGCCCGCCGCTTTCTCGCGCCTTGAGAATGACATTGACCGCCTGTTCGCCGGTGCCTTTGACGGCGCCGAGCCCGTAACGGATTGTGCTGCGGTCAACCGGCTCAAAACGGTAATTTGAGATATTGACGTCCGGGCCCAGCACCTTGATCTTGTTGGCGATGGTGTCTTCGTAAAAGATTTTTACCGCATCGGTGTTGTCGAGGTCAGACGACATCGTCGCCGCCATGAAGGCCGCGCAATGGTGGGCCTTGAGCCAGGCCGTGTGATAGGTGACGACGGCGTAGGCGGCGGTGTGCGACTTGTTGAAGCCGTATTCCGCAAATTTGGTCATCAGGTCGAACAACTGCTCGGCCAGTGCCGGGTCGTATCCCTTTTCCTTGGCGCCGGCCGCGATGGTTTCGCGGTGCTTGGCCATTTCGTCGGCATTTTTCTTGCCCATCGCCCGGCGCAGCATGTCGGCGCCGCCCAGCGTGTAGCCGCCGATAATCTGCGAAATCTGCATCACCTGTTCCTGATACACGATCACGCCGTAGGTCGGCGACAGGCAGGCGGTGAGGTCAGGGTGGAAATAGTCGATTTTCTGCTGGCCTTTTTTGCGCAGAATAAAGTCGTCGACCATGCCGGAACCGAGCGGGCCGGGGCGATACAGGGCCAGTACCGCGATGATGTCTTCGAAACGGTCGGGCGCCAGCTTTTTCAGCAGCTTTTTCATGCCCTCCGATTCAACCTGGAAGATCGCCGTCGTGTTGGCATCTTTCAAAATCTGGTAGGCGGCCGGATCGGTGAACCCGAGCGACATCAAATCAAGCTTCTTGCCGGTCATCCGGCGGATGTATTCCACCGCCAGCTCGATAATCGTCAAGTTGCGCAGGCCCAGGAAGTCGAACTTCACCAGACCGGCTTTTTCAACGTCATCCTTGTCGAATTGCGACACCGGCGAAGCATCGCTGCCGGTGGCCTTGTAGATTGGGCAAAACTCGGTGATCTTGCCCGGCGCGATCAGCACGCCGCCCGCGTGCATACCGACATTTCGCGTCAAATCTTCCAGTCGACCGGCGAGGTCGAATAGTTCGCGGATGGTTTCGCCGTCATGCTCGTCGGCCATCATTTCCTTGAGCGCGGGCTCCTGTTCCAGCGCCTCGGCCAGCGAAACCGGCTTGTTCTGGACGATGGGAATCAGCTTGGAAATGCGGTCACACATCGAGTAAGGCAGGCTGAAAACCCGGCCGACGTCACGGATGACTGCCTTCGAGGACATGGTACCGAAAGTGACGATCTGCGATACCGCCTGCGTGCCGTAACGCTGACGGACGTATTCGATGACGCGCCAACGGTTGTCCTGACAGAAGTCGACGTCGAAGTCGGGCATCGAGACCCGTTCCGGATTCAGGAAGCGCTCGAAGAGCAGGGCGTAAGCCAGCGGGTCAATGTCGGTGATCAACAGGCTGTAAGCGACCAGTGAACCGGCACCGGAACCCCGGCCAGGGCCGACCGGCACGCCGTTGGCCTTGGCCCACTTGATGAAGTCGGCGACGATCAGGAAGTAGCCGGGGAAGCCCATCTGGACGATGGTATTGCACTCGAAAACCAGGCGATCGTCGTATTCCGGCCGACGTTTCAGGCGCTCTTCCGGGTCCGGGTAAAGCTGTTCAAGGCGCACTTCCAGCCCGGCTTTGGCCTCGGCGACGAGAAAGTCATCGAGCGTCATGCCTGCCGGCGTCGGGAAATCGGGCAGAAAGTTCTTGCCCAGCGTCAATTCGATATTGCAGCGCTTGGCAATTTCCAGCGAGTTTTCCAGCGCTTCGGGCAGGTCGGCAAACAGTTCGACCATCTCGGCCTGCGTCTTGAAATACTGCTCCTCGGTGTAGGTTTTGGGCCGGCGAACATCGCCCAGCACGTAACCTTCGGCGATGCAGACGCGGGCTTCATGGGCGCGAAAATCCTCACGGTTCATGAACTGGATCGGGTGCGTAGCGACCAGCGGCAGGCCGAGTTCGCCGGCCAGATCGGCCGTTTGCTGAACAATCGCCTCTTGTTGCGGTTGACCGTAGCGTTGCACTTCGAGGTAAAAGGCGCCGGGGAAAATGGCTTCCCAGGCCTTGGCGCGCTCACCGGCGAGATCGAAATTGCCGTTGATCAGCGCTTCGCCGACATCACCCAAATGTGCGCCGGAGAGCGCCAGCAGGCCATCGCTGCCGATCTCGCCAAACCATTCGCGGCGAATCTCGGCCCGGTCGCGCCGGCCTTCAACCATATAGGCTTTGGTCAGCAATTCACAGAGTTGCTGGTAGCCGGCCCGGTTGCGGGCCAGCAAGAGTAGGCGATAGGCGTCGTCCGGTGATTCCGGGTTGGTGATCCAGACATCTGCGCCGGTAATGGCCTTGACGCCCTTGTTGCGCGTTGCCGTATAAAACTTGACGAGGCCGAAGAGATTGCCGAGATCGGTCATCGCCAGTGCCGGCATGCCATCGCTGGCAGCACGCTTGACGGCATCGCCAACGCGGACGATGCCATCGGTGACGGAGTATTCGGAATGGAGGCGGAGGTGGACGTGGCGCGGGGAGTTCATGCCGGCCATTTTACCGCGAGCGGCTAAAACGGCCGCCAGGCGATTACATTTTGCTGCGCCATCGGCTAGATTAGCGTTTTCGAATAAAACCAGTCTGGAGACTTTTCATGAGCATCGAAGAACCTCTCGTCCTCCGCCACGATCGCGCGGATGGCCTGACCACGCTAACGCTGAACCGCCCAGGGCAATTCAATTCCCTGTCAAAAGACATGTTGACCGCAGTCAAGGCCGAACTCGACTCGATTGCGGCCAATGACGCTGTCCGTGTTGTCGTCATCGCCGCTGCCGGCAAGGCGTTTTGTGCCGGGCACGACCTCAAGGAAATGCGCGCCAACCATAGCAAGGCATTTATGCAGGCGTTGTTCAAGCAGTGTGGCGAATTGATGATGACGATCACGCAGATGCCGCAACCGGTGATTGCCCGCGTGCATGGCATTGCTACGGCGGCGGGTTGCCAGTTGGTCTCAATGTGCGATCTGGCAGTCGCCGCCGATGTCGCTCGTTTTGCTGTTTCCGGGATCAATGTCGGCCTGTTTTGCTCGACGCCGGCGGTTGGTTTGGCGCGCAATCTTGGCCGCAAGGCAGCGCTGGAAATGCTGCTGACTGGCGAATTTATCGACGCCATGGAAGCCCGGGCGAAAGGTTTGGTCAATCGTGTGGTGCCGGCAGATGCGCTGGATGCCGAAATCGAACGCTTGGCCCAATCGATCATCGCCAAGAGCGCTGTCGCCGTGCGTATCGGCAAGGGGATGTTCTACCAGCAACTGGAAATGGGCTTGACGGAAGCCTATGCCTACGCTGGCGAAGTGATGGCCTGCAACATGATGAGCGAGGATGCGGGTGAAGGGATTGATGCCTTCATGCAGAAGCGCAAGGCGATTTATAAAGGGGGCTAAAGCCCGGCCCGGTAGTGCTACCGGGCTACGGTTTCAGATACGGATTTTCCAGCCGGGCGATCACTTCCTGAAAAACTTTCCGGATCTGCTCCTCATCGCACTCCATCAGCAAGGCGTCTTCAAAGGCGTCTTGCGCGATTTGGCGCAACTCTTCGAGATTTTCCCGCAGCACCTTAATCTTCTCGGTACAGGCCACAATGCTGCCATCCGGGCGTTTCCAGATCGTGTTCATCGGGTCTCTCATGCTTTCAGCGAATAATCTGGCTTAACGCTTCAGTCAGTGCCCGGCACTCGGCATCCGTGCCGACGGTGATGCGCAGGAATTGATCGATGCGTGGCAGCTTGAAGTGGCGCACGATGATATTTTTGGTGCGTAGCGCTTGCGCCAGTTGTGCTGCATCGCGCTGCGGGTGACGGGCGAAAACAAAATTGGCCGCCGAGGGCAGCACGGCAAAGCCGAGTTCGGTGAGTGCTGCGGTCAACGTCTCGCGGGAGGCAATAACAGCTTGTCTGCTGCGTTCAAAATGTTCGCTGTCTTCCATCGCCGCGACCGCGCCGACGATGGCCAGGCGGTCCAGAGGGTAGGAGTTGAAGCTGTTCTTGACGCGTTCCAGGGCCTCGATCAAGGTCGGATGCCCCACCGCGAAGCCGACGCGCAGGCCGGCCAGGGAACGGGATTTGGAGAGTGTGTGTACAACCAGCAGGTTGTCGTAACGGTTGATCAGTGGAATGGCGCTGTCGCCACCAAAATCAACATAGGCTTCATCAACGACAACGACGGAATCAGGATTGGCCTGAAGAATTTGTTCGATGGCGGCAAGGCCGAGCAGGCAACCCGTTGGGGCATTGGGGTTAGGAAAAATAATGCCGCCGATTTTGCCCTGTTTTTCTGGTTGACCGGACGGTAAGCCTTGGCATTGGTGGTCCTGGGACCCGCTGTTGTTTCTATTGCCACAGTAGTCGGAAGGATTGATGCTGAAGTCATCGGCCAGCGGCACTGTGCGAAAGTCGATGCCGTATAAGCCGCAATAAACCGGGTAGAAGCTGTAAGTGATGTCCGGGAAAAGAATCGGTGCTTCGTGCTTGAGCAGGGCCATGAAAGCATGAGCCAGCACTTCATCCGAGCCATTGCCGATAAAAATTTGTTGCGGCGTGACGGCGTGTGAGCGCGCAATCGCGGCTTTCAAGAGGTCAGCATTCGGATCCGGGTAGAGGCGCAGTCGCCCCGCATCGTTACCCAGTTCCCCCTGAATCGCCGCCAACACCTTGGGTGAAGGTGGGTAGGGATTCTCGTTGGTGTTGAGTTTGATCAGATTGGCCAACTTGGGCTGCTCGCCCGGGACGTAGGGGGTGAGGTCGCTAACGACCTTGCTCCAGAAGCGACTCATGGTGTTTTCACGGAAAGCCATAGATGGGCTGAAATGGTATCATGCCCCCCTCCTTGGACGCCTTTTGTAGCCCTTTTTCAAAGAATCCCATGCGGCAAGCCGAAATCACTCGTAACACGCTGGAGACGCAAATTACCGTGCGCCTCAATCTTGATGGCACTGGTCAGGGCAAGTTTGCTACTGGCGTGCCATTTCTTGATCACATGCTCGACCAGATCGC
>JAUYQT010000729.1 GCA_030697085.1 Azonexus sp.
TCCTTGCGAGTAATGGGTTCGTTGCGATTACTAAGGCTGGATTTGCTGAACATGCGGTCTCCTGGGGGTGAAATTGTTTTGGCAGTGAGACAAGCATAGCGATAAGTGTTCCAGCTTCAAGAAAATCAAATAAAAACATAGGGATACATAAATAATCTGGAATATTTCGGGCGCTGAAATGCTTGCTTTGTCGCTAAAAAGAGACGGGTATTTTGTGTTTTCGCCGTAAGCCACAGACAGGCTGGATTATGCAAGCGTCGCTATTTAGCGACATATTTATAAGTTATTGAATTTAATAGGATTAAAATTTTAATTTACCTGCTTCTGGCGCAATGGAGGCGATAATTTTTCTGATCAGCCAGATTGCTACGGTCTACACTGCAATTTTCCTAAAAATCCGCGCCATGATTCGAATTTCCTTTCGTCAAGGCATGCTCTCCGGTTTTGCCGTGATCGTTATATTGCTCGGCGGTGCGGCGTTGCATGGCTGGTTGGTGGTTGAACGGCTGCTCGTGCAGAGCCGGCAGGGTAGCGAGCACGCGATTGCGTTGATGGCTTCCATTCAAGAACTCAGTGAACGAACCATCGACATTGAGCGTAGCGCCCGGCAATACCTCGTTCTTGATGACCCAATGTTTCGTCAGCACTTTGATGAACATCTGGCGCGCTCACTGGTAGTCATTGATCGCCTCGATGCTGTTTCGGCCGAGCCGGTCATTCCCTTGCTGGCTGGTTGGCGCATGGTTGCCGAGGCCGTGCGAAGTGGCCTTGATCAGAAAATTGGCAAAGCCGAGCTAGGGCCGCTGTTGGGTCGCCTGGTCGAATTGAACGACTTGATCAAGCAGTCCGGGCAGCATTGGGTGGAAGGAGAGAGCACACGGATTCTTGACGACCTGGAAGCGAATCGTCTGTTGCTGGGCGGGCAGATCATGCTGGCGCTACTCGGGGCTTTTATGGTTGCTCTGGCGATCGGTTGGTGGTTGGTGCGTCCAGTGCGGCAGCTTGAGGTGGCCATTTCACGTCTGGGGGCGAGTCGATTTGATGAAGCGATCACGGTCGGTGGCCCCGTCGATCTCCGTCACCTCGGCAAGCGCCTGGATTGGCTGCGTCTGCGTTTGGGCGAATTGGAAAATGATCGGGAGCGCGCCTTGCGCCATGTTTCGCATGAGCTTAAAACGCCGTTAACCGCCTTGAAGGAGGGCGTGGCTTTACTTCGGGATGAAGTGCCGGGTCCGCTTGCGGTCAACCAGCGTGAGGTGGTCGAAATTCTTGAGCACAACGTTGCAGGCTTGCAGGTACAGATTGAAAGTTTGCTCAGCTTGAATGCGGCCGCTTTTGAAGCTCGGCGTCTAAATCTTGAGTCGGTTGGATTGCTAAAATTTCTGCGAAGAGCTGTTCAGCGCCATGAGCTGCACGCCCAGGCCAGGGATCTCTCCATCACGGTAAACGCCCCGGAGCTCATCGTTACGCTTGATGTCGAAAAAATGACGGTGGTTCTCGATAATCTTTTATCCAACGCCATTGATTTCAGCCCGAGTGGCGCTGAAATACAGATAGTTGCGCAGCATTCTGGCGACAGTGGCTTGTGTCTTGAATGCATCGATCAGGGGCCGGGTATTGCGCCGGAAGATGTGCAGCGGATATTTGATCCTTTCTATCAAGGCCACCGGCATGCACCTTGTCCCCGTCGGGGTAGCGGTGTCGGGCTTTCTATCGTGCGTGAACTGGTCCGGGCGATGGGCGGTGTCGTGTCACTTCTGCCCAGTGAAAAAGGGGCGCATTTTTGTGTGGAAATACCTGATGACAAATAAGTTGGTAAAACAAGCGTTTTGTGGTGGGATATGCCTGCGCTCGATGGCGCTCGCTATCCCCATTTTTTTAAGCAGCGGCTGTGCCATAAATCCTTCGGAAAAAATTGCTGAGGTGGAGGTTGTTGCCCCCTCTCCTATGCCGCCGCTTAGCTATTACCAGATGCTTTCGCGGCTGACCTCCGCCGAGTTGGGGCGCGAGCGGATGGTGCTTGCCGCCTTGCCGCGTTCGCCCAACACACAGTTACGGCTCGCCATGTTGCTGGGCTATCCCCGCGCCCAGCAGGACCTCGCCCGGGCCATGATCCAGCTTGATGCGGTGCTGAAATCAACTGATCTGGCGGCGATTGAGTTACACCCGCTGGCCCGCATGCTGGCT
>JAUYQT010000730.1 GCA_030697085.1 Azonexus sp.
GGGGGTTGAGTCACTTGATCTCTTCAAGATCGCCCGCCTTGATTTTTTCGAGCCGGATTTTGAACGCTTTCGTTGTCTGCAATTGGCTTATGACGTTTTGCGCGAAGGTGGCACTGCGCCGGCTATTTTGAATGCGGCCAACGAAATTGCTGTGGCGTCTTTCCTGGATGGTCGCTTGCCGTTTTTGGGAATTGCCCGGCTTAATGAGGCAATATTGGCTGCTTTGCCGGCACACCCTGAAGGCAGTCTGGAAGATGTGCTGGCTGCGGATGTCGAAGCCCGTCATCTGGCCAGTCAGATGATTTTGGAAGAACATTTTTCGTGAGTGAACTCCCTTTTTATCTCGCCTCGTTTCTAGTCGCCCTTTGTATCCTGATTTTTATCCATGAGCTGGGCCACTATCTTGCCGCCCGTTTTTGTGGCGTTAAGGTGCTGCGCTTTTCTATTGGGTTTGGCCGCATGCTTTGGCAAAAACGGCTTGGGCGTGATCAGACTGAATGGGCGATCAGCCTCTTTCCGTTGGGTGGTTACGTCAAAATGCTTGATGAACGCGAGGGTCCAGTTTCACCAGCGGAGCAACATCGGGCTTTCAATCGACAGTCGGTTGGCAAGCGCAGCGTGATCGTTGCGGCGGGCCCACTCGCTAATTTCGCACTGGCAATTTTCCTTTACTGGGCTATTTTCATGGTGGGTAGCCAGGAACTGCTACCGATTCTTGGAAAGCCGCCAGCTGGAACGCCAGCAGCGATGGCTGCAATTAGTAATGGTGACCAGGTAAGGGCGGTGGATGGTCGTCAGGTCCTCACCTGGAATGATTTGCGTTGGCTGTTGTTGCAGAAGGCGGCGGATCAGGAAAGCGCAGAGCTTGAAGTCATCAACGCGCAAAATGAAATATCTGTCCGCCGAATCTTCCTTGGCGCTGCTGGTGAGCAGGGTTGGGAGGGGGATGCACTGGAGCGTCTGGGGATCGGTTTTTATCGCCCGGAGATACCGCCAGTTTTTGGCCAAGTGGTGGCGGGTGGGCCAGCCGAGCGCGCTGGTTTGAAGCCGGGAGACAAAGTGGTCAGCATGGACGCGCGTCCGATTGCTTTTTGGCATGACTTGGTGATTTACATTCGTGATGCTGCCGAGCGTTCGGTGCATCTTGAAATCGAGCGTCAGGGCGAAATACTTGCGGTCGACGTCATTCC
>JAUYQT010000772.1 GCA_030697085.1 Azonexus sp.
TTCGCCGAAGTAGGTGGCGTTGCTGACCTCCTTGGTTTCTTTCGGCGTGGCGGTCAGGCCGATGTGCGTGGCACTGCTGAAGTAATCAAGCACTTCACGCCAGGCGGAGTCGTCTGCCGCGCTGCCCCGGTGGCATTCATCGACAACGATCAGGTCAAAGAAATCGGCCGGGAACTGCTTGTAGATCTGCTTCCATTCTTCCTTGCCGGTGACCGCCTGATAAAGGGCAAGGTAGATCTCGTAGTTCTTCTTGATCTCGCGATTGGTGACTTTGTGCATGACCTCGCCAAAAGGAGCGAAGTCTTGCTGCATGGTTTGGTCGACCAGGATGTTGCGGTCGGCCAAAAACAGGATGCGTTTTTTGGCCTTGGCCTTCCACATGCGCCAGATGATCTGGAATGCGGTGTAGGTTTTGCCGGTGCCGGTGGCCATGACCAGCAGCACGCGTTGTTGGCCTTTGGCAATGGCTTCGACGGCGCGGTTGATGGCCACGCGCTGGTAGTAGCGCGGTTCGCGGCCGCTGCCGTCGGTGTGGAACGGTTGCTCGATGAGTTTGACCGCTTCGGGCGCGGCCAGCCCTTTCCACTGTTGGTACAGCGGCCAGAGATCATCCAATGAAGGAAATTCGCCGAGCTGGAGCTCGCGCTCGACGGGCTGGGTAATGCCGGTGCGGTCGTGGATCAGGAAGCCATCGCCATTGCTGCTGATGGCAAAGGGGGCATCCAGCATTTCGGAATAGGCCAACGCCTGCTGCATGCCGTGGCCGACTGAAAAACGCGCCTGCTTGGCCTCGACTACCGCAATCGGCACGTTGGGTCGGGCGTACAGAACGAAGTCGGCGCGCTTCGGGCCACCTTTGGCATCGGGATTTTTGATGCGTGCCGCAAGCTTGCCACGGACCATGACACGACCGTCCGTGAGAGTCACTTCCTCGCGGAACTGATTCTGCTGCCAGCCCGCCTGCACGATGGCAGGCGTGATGAACTTGGTGCAGATGTCGCG
>JAUYQT010000797.1 GCA_030697085.1 Azonexus sp.
GCATCTGACATAACGCCCAAATCTGCGAATCGTGGTGGCGGGCCGCAGATTTGTACGGCGGTCGCCTAACGGAAACCTTACGCGGGCATCGCCCACTTCAGCGATGTCCGGGTATGCGTGTTTTTTTGTGACAAAAGTGCAACTGTTGCACTAAAATCATGTCATGCCAGTTGTCGCTCGCTTTTCTCACTGCCGAGTCCGAGTCAATGCCAAGGACCATCCGCCGCCGCACTTCCACGTGCTGCTCAACGATGGCCGGGAGGCGTGGGTGACGATTGCTGAACTGAAAATCGTCCATGGCAAGGTCGCGGTCCGAGAAATCGCCGACATACTTGCTTGGGCAGAGAACAACCGCGCCATGTTGGCCGCTATGTTTGAGGAGTTGCAACGATGAGCAAAGATCACTTTGTTCTGACTGCGGTCGAGGTGCTGCCAGACTACCGCTTGCGCTTGACCTACGCGGATGGTAGGACTTTTTTGGCTGATCTGAGCGAGCGGATTTGCACAACGAGCTTTCTGGCACCACTCAAGGATGCAGCGCTGTTTGCACAGGCTAAGGTAGGCTTTGCTGGCCGCTCGGTAGATTGGATTGAAGACGAGCTAGATCTTGGAACGGACAATCTCCGCCATCTTGCTGTCGAGCAGGCTGGCGGGATTGGTCACGAGCGCATTTGGACCTGGCTGCACGACACAGGGCTGACGCTGGATCAGGCAGCGGAAGCCCTTGGTATCTCTCGGCGGATGCTGATCTACTACCGCGACGGTGAGAAACCCATTCCCCGCTCCATCTGGTTGGCCTGTCTTGGCTGGGAAGCTGTGAAACCGAAGGGGCGGAGTTTGCCTATGCATGCGCCATCCGCGCGGGAGTACGCAGCCCTACACCCAGCTTGATCCGGGTGTTTAAAAATCAAAAAAAGCGCCGGAAAAAAATAAAAAACAGAAGGATACCCACTTGGTTTAAACCACCAAAAACAGAAGGACACCCACTTGGTTTAAACTATCAGGAATAAAAGGGGTCAGACCCCTTTTGTTGGCTTTTGTTTTCAGCTTTGCGGCCCCGGCATCTGACATAACGCCCAATTGGGCGAAGTCGTGTCGAGAAGGCTCATTTTTTACTGCGGCCAACCTTGAAATATCTAATCCATTGGATTAGACTAAAATATGCTCGAAACCCTATACGGCATCGCCGAACTACCCACCTACATCCGACTGGCCGAAAAACTCTTGTCCGCAGAAGAGCGGCGAGATCTGATCAACTACCTGGCTGAACACCCCAAGGCGGGTGACGTCATGGAAGGCACGGGTGGGGTACGCAAACTGCGCTGGCGTCGGGGTGGGCAAGGCAAGAGCGGGGGTGTGCGCGTCATTTACTATTTTCACGATGACCTCATGCCGCTGTATCTGCTTACACTCTTTGCCAAAGGTGACAAGGCCAACCTGACCAAGGCTGAGCGGAACGAGTTGATCAATTTGGCCGAAGCCTTGGTTTGTATCTGGAAAGAAAGGACAACGTCATGAGTGCGGCATTTGAAAGCATCAAACAGGGTTTGCAGGAGGCGATTGCTCACGCCAAGGGTGAGACAAGTGGCGTGCGTGTGCATCGCCCTCGCGTAGTCGACGTGAAGGCTGTGCGGGCCAAGGTGGGGATGACCCAGGAGCAATTTGCTGCACGTTTCGGTTTTTCGGCGGCAACCTTGCGGCACTGGGAACGGGGTGATCGCTCGCCGCACGGGCCAGCATTGGTGTTGCTCAATGTGATTGAGCACAATCCACAGGTTGTGATCGAGGCTTTGGCAAGATAAAAAGAATAAAAGGGGTCACCTGTCGCGGCCGACCTGAAACCGGCTGATTTCAGCCGGTGTGAAATTGAAAAATAAAAGGGGTCACCCTTTTATTGGCTTTTGTTTCAGCTTTGCGGCCCCGGCATCTGACATAACGCCCAATTGGGCGCAGTGGCTTTTCTCGCCAAGACAATCGGGCAAGCGTCCCGGTTTTTGTATAAGATTAATAGCCTACGAAGGGAGCGCAATGATGAGCACAATTACTTTCGATACCCTGGACTTCACTCGCCGTCTGCGCGAGGCCGGCTTTGATGAACGGCAGGCTGAAGCTGTCGTCCGTGTCATGGCTGATGCTCAATCGACATTGGTTACGCGAGAACATTTCGACGCAAAAATGGAAACGTTGGAAACACGATTGGATGCCAAAATTGACAAGCTTTCTTGGATGATGGGTATTCTTATTGCCTTGGCTGTCGCCAACTTTGCCAAGCAGTTCTTCTAGCAGCCTGCAGGGCAATTGCATGCAAATAAAAGGGGTCAGACCCCTTTATTCGTTTTTGTTTTCAGCTTTGCGGCTCCGGCATCTGACATAACGCCCAATTGGACGAAATTGGTCCAATAAAAGCAGCGGCCGGTAAAAAGCAGCATCAATAACCAGAATTCCAAGATGATCCTCCTGAACAAAAAGGTACGGAGGATAAGCGATGACGAATCTCTCCATACTCCTTGCTTGATGGTTTGCTGTCGCATATGCTGTCACTATGGTTCGACTGGTTATTGATACAAATGTGTTTGTAGCGGGACTGCGCTCGGCAGGTGGTGCGTCGCGTGCCGTCTTGCGACGTGCTCTTGAAGGCAGCTATCAGCCGTTGTTTGGTAATGCCCTGTGGCAGGAGTATTGCGATTTGCTGGGGCGGGATGTCTGGGGAGTGGCAACGACTGCTCAGGAACGGGAGCAGGTGCTGGCAGCACTGGCCAAACGGGGTAGGTGGGTGACGATCTACTATGGTTGGCGTCCCAATCTTCCCGATGAAGCGGACAACCATTTGGTGGAACTCGCGCTGGCGGGAGGCGCCGCAGGGATCGTGACACATAACTTGCGGGATCTCGGTCGGGGCGAACTGGTATTTGATCAACTGCGGGTACTGACACCCGCACAATGTCTGGAGGAATGGCAATGACGACATTAACAATCCGCTTGCCGGACGACACGGCGGAACGTTTGAAGTCGCTGGCGAAGAGTCGTGGCCTCAGCACCAACAAGTTGGTTGAGGAAATGAGTGCGCGGGCATTGGCGGCATGGGATACCGAGAACCACTTTCGGGCAATGGCCGCAACAGGCGATGTCAAGCAGGCGCTGGCGATTTTGGATCGACTGGATGCAGATGATCAACGTGCACACTGATCGGTGATATGAACTCGCCGCCATCGAAGCCAAGTTAAGGTCAAAGGGGTCACCAATTAGTCGGCCTGTGTCAAGCGAGTAAACAACCCCATGGCGGCGCAAGCCGCCAGTCTTTTTACTTCTCTCACCACCCTCGCAATCGCTGACCGCGTCCGTTTCTTCAAAGTATGGCTGCGAACGACTCGCGCCA
>JAUYQT010000077.1 GCA_030697085.1 Azonexus sp.
ATCAAGCCGAGCGCGCCGGCAAGATCATCCGCCGCATGCGCGACATGGTGAAGAAGAGCGACCCGAAATGTCTGCCCGTTTCGCTTCCGGAGCTGATCGACGAAGCCCGCGCCTTTGCCGACATCCAGGCACAGCGCAGCGGCACGCAGATCAGCGTATTAATGCCGGAAAATCTGCCCAAAATTGTCGTTGACCGCATCATGATCGAGCAAGTCCTGCTCAATCTGGTCAAAAACGGCATCGAATCGATGGTGGACGTTCCCTTTGACCGCCGTCATTTAAGCATCCAGGCCCGAGTCGTCGACGAACGCATGCTGGAAATTGCCGTCGCCGACCAGGGCCACGGGCTGGCCGAAGAAGATGTCGAAAAGATTTTTGCGCCGTTTTACACCACCAAACAGGATGGCATGGGCATCGGGCTGGCTATCTGCCGCTCGATTATCGAATTTCACCAAGGCCGGCTGTGGGTCGAAGCCGGGCGCGAACGCGGCACCATCTTTCGCTTCACCGTGCCGATAGAAGAAAAGGAAGATTGAGATGACACCGAAAATTTTCGTCGTCGATGACGACGAAGCGATGCGCGATTCAATGAATTGGCTACTCGAAGGCGAAGGCTATCAGGTGAGTTGCTTCGACTCCGCCGAGAGCTTCCTCAACGCCTGGCACAACGACATGCGTGGCTGCCTGGTGCTCGACGTTCGCATGCCGGAAATGAGCGGCCTCGAATTGCATGAAAAACTGGACGACCTCGGCTCGCAACTACCGATCATCTTCGTCACCGGCCACGGCGACGTACCGATGGCCGTCGCCGCGCTACAACGCGGCGCCTGCGATTTCATCGAAAAACCTTTTCACAACGAAGAACTGCTCTCGCGCATCGTCCGCGCCCTCGAACGGGATCAGGAAATCGCCACCCGCCGCGAGCGCGACAACGCCATTTCCCATCGCCTGAAGCAACTCACCCAGCGCGAAACTGAAGTGATGAAACTCGTCGTCGTCGGCAAACTGAACAAGCAGATCGCCGATGAACTCGACATCAGCATGAAAACCGTCGAAGCCCATCGCGCTCGGGTCATGGAAAAAATGGGCGTCCGCACGCTGGCCGAATTGGTCAAGGCGGTAATGACGGTTAATTAGCCCGGTCGGCAGGAAGCCCGGCAACTGGATCACAGCAACTGGCTGATTCGCTCGCAACATAACCGCGGTTTGCCAGAGGGCAGCAAATTGTGGGCGACCATTCTTGCCGGTACGCCCTTGGGGACAATTGAATTTGCGCTGCCGGCGCGCCAGGGGCAGGCTACCCGTCCAGTACGGCAAGCCGTATTTGCCAAAACGCTCAGCCTGCCCGATGGTGCCAGTGGACAACTCTCGGTGACCGGTCTGATTGCCCAAGAAATCAATGCGCCAGCGGGTTGCAAACCAGTCGAATGGCGCTTGCTGACCAATCGGGCCGCCGACAGCTATTCGCATCTCTCGCCGGAGACCTTGTTGAATGCGGCAGAGGCGGCGGCTAATGCGGCCGGATTCACCGTGGCGTGATCACTAAAAGGGGAAGGGTGTCATCTTCGGGTGATGCTTCTCTTGTTACGGGAAAAAGGTCCTTAATGGTCCATTTTGGACTAAAATGAATCCTGTTTTTTGAGGAGGTCAATATGTCCGTGAATGTAAAGTTGTCAGATGTTTTAGTGGATCAGGCTAAACGCTACGCACTGATTGAACACCGCTCACTACCCAAACAGATTGAGTACTGGTCACGGATTGGCAAAATCGCCGAAGAGAACCCTGATCTGCCCTTTGCCATGATTCGCGACATTTTGGTGGCTGATCAGGAAGCGTCTGTTGGTGAGTATCAGTTCGGTTGATGCGTATCCTCGTCACCCCAACCTTCGAGCGGTCTGTCAAAAAACTCCAGCGGCAGCAGAAGGCTGATCTCGACTCGGCTGTGCGGGCTATTGCCAGTGATCCCGTGATTGGTGAAGCCAAAGTGGGCGACCTTGCGGGTATCTATGTTTATAAGTTTCGGATGGTCAATCAGTTGCATCTG
>JAUYQT010000323.1 GCA_030697085.1 Azonexus sp.
TGCGAGATGTTTTGGGGGTATCGCCATTAGGCAAGCGCCCAAAGCGCCAGGCTGATGGTCAAGTTTTCAGCAATAACCCTCCTAAATTCGGAGGGTTATTTAGTTGTTAAGCAGGAAATGATGTCAAAAACCGTACAAACCCCCGGGATTTTGAATTTGCATATGATTTTCCGGAGGTTTTCCATATTATGTCATCGGGATCAGGGACGGATAATTGCTTTCCGTTTAAATAACCCGATCGGAACGTCCGTAAGGACGTTTTTTAGTGTCGTAAGGAATAGCCCGGCTTTTGTAGATCTTGACGGCGAAGTCGGGTCGGCCGTCCACGATCCGTCCTTTCGTCAAAAGCTCCGATAGGACGTTTCCGGGATCGCTCCAATCGGAAGCCTGTCATCCGTTCATGATGTGCCATCCGACAGGAATGCCCAGGAAATCGGCGATCTGGAGTCATACTATGTTCTGGGACTTGGTAACGATCTCCAGGCGCAAATCCAATCCCGACCAATCGGACGGGTGCAGCCAATGCATTGGTCACACCCTCCCGTTCCGTAGGTCGTCGAAAGCTGCCCGAAGCGCGTCGTCCTCTTTCTTCCCCCTGGCTTCGGCAACGACGAGAAGGTTCTTCCTCGAGCTCTTCTTCAGGTGGCATCCGACACGTTCGAGCATCAGTCATAGGCAAAGATGATATAGGTCTGCCCCTCCGGGGCCGTATCTCGCCGCGTAATCGGTCTTTTTCACTCCGGCCGCGTAATACAGGAATGGTAGGCCGGTGACGTAGCCCTGGAATTCCCGGAGGAATTTCTCACGCCTCGCGCGATCGTCGAACCTCTTGAAATATCCGGTAGCCTTGTTGATCTCGCACCTGTGAATGACCACGCCTTCGTGCTTCCAGTGCCTGAACTTGAACTCGTTGGCGGTCCTTACCGCATCCTGCACGTCACCCGTATCGAAAAGGCATCACGTGAGCGCGAACACGTCATAGTGGTGAGGCTTTTTGCCGGGTTTCGTAAAATTTTGGGTACCGGTCTCGTCAAGGAAGAGGATCATGAGAAGGAAATAGCGGATATCGGTGCCAATATCTACGGAAAGCGTGATTTTGCAAGGCGATTTGGCCAAACCCCGGATTGGCATTGCGGGGAAGGATGCCGGATTTGCCCCAAGACGCTTCACATGGAAAGCCCTTGGGCTTTTCAATTTCCCGCCTCTATCCTGATAATTTGTATTATCGGCATTGTGTTTTTAAGTCGATAACCCGATAATCCACTTTACTTGTCCATTTTCAGAAAATTGTTACTACTTCTATTTGTAGTCACTACTTCCACCAGCCTTTGCCGACTGCCATGCGTAAATCCAGCAAACGGGTCATTCGCCCACCCAGCACCCTCATCGCGCCGGCCCAGCACGACGATCTGATGCTCGCGCCGCGCCTGCATCTGCAAATGCTGCTGGAGGGCCAACACTCAGCGGACTATCTGCATTCCGTTGCCGGCGTGCTCAACATCGCCGCGGCGCTGGCCCAGCTGCACGGCCATGCCCAGGCGCAGACCCAGTACAGCGCGGCTCAGGCCATCATGCGGGCGCTGATCGACGCCAACCGGGGACCAACGACCCGCGAAGGCGCTCACTTGGTGGCCGCGTTCAATGCCGCCAATGCCTTGCTGCGGCGGCAGACGACGCACCATCTGGGGCGCGCCATCACCTATGTCGACCGGATGATTTCTGCCGGCCAGGCTGGGGCTGTCGCACCCGAAACGGCCGATCCGCAAGGCGTACCGCGATGACACGATTTCCATCGGTCTGGCTCGACTTACTCGTGGCCCATTCCTCTCTTGGCGAACGCGCTCCTGAACTTCTTGCCGCTATTGAAGCGCGGGTGTCCGAGCGCGAAGCGGCCGGGATTACGGTGCTCCCTTTGATGGCTGATCGCTACCGCGCCTTAAATGCCGTCGCCCCGGATCAAGTCGATGTCCTGCTGGCAGGACAAGACCCCTATCACGGCTCGGTTCAATTGTCCGATGGACGTACCAGACCTGAAGCCACCGGCCTCTGCTTTTCGGTGCCGAAAGGCGCACGTATTCCCCCTTCGCTACGCAACATCTGGAAGGAGTTGGCCTCCGATTTGGGCTACCAAATTCCCTCACATGGAGACCTTTCACACTGGTCCAAGCGCTGTCTCATGCTCAATAGCATCCTGACCGTCGAACAAGACAAGCCGAAATCACACGACAAATACGGCTGGCAAACGATCACGGCGGCGATCATCGAAG
>JAUYQT010000343.1 GCA_030697085.1 Azonexus sp.
AGCTGTCGTTGATGCGCTTACGCACACCGTCGATCACCGCTTCGGCATCCCCCATTTCAACAAGGGTGTCGAACTGGCGTTCGCCAAAGTCGAATACAGTGAAAAACTCATAGTGGAGGTGATCCAGCCCGGCCTCAAAAATTCGTCGAAGGCAGTCGATACGATCAGCCAGGCCTTCGGGACCGTAAATGCGTGCACTGTAATAAAACAGCCAGCATCCAAGCTCAAAGTAATGAGTGGCATGAAACGTCTCATCATTTTCTTCCCATTTGTCCAGCGTCACTTCCTTGCGTTCTGCCGTGGCGCGAACATTTTTGGCATCCAGCTTCAATTGTTTCAGCTGGGCTGCAGACAACGGGGCTGTCTTTCTCTTTGCGATGGACGAGTTGATTTTTTGCATGGTGTTGCTCCTGAATGCGGAGACACCATGCCCCTGTCGGGGATGGATATCCCCGGTGGGTTGAGTGACTCGCTTGGAAGCGAGTCGAGTTAATGCTGTTTGTTTTGAATCGCCAGCTACGACTATCGCTGATCCACATTACGCGGAACAGTTAATGGCTTAGATTTTACTGCCGCATGATGGGCAGCGCAATTCGGAAAGTTGGCGTAACAGAGCATCGCGCTCATCGCGCAAGTGATCACGTTCCCGTTCGATTTGACGGCGTTCGAGAGCAAAGGATTCCGTGATTTCCTTGACGGCAGATGACCATGCCAACTTGGCAAGACTCGTTGCCGCGTCTAATACTTGAGGGGAGGGCACGTGAGGATCAACCTGAGGCAGGTTGGTGGCGCGACGTTCAAACCAGACTTTTAATCCAGCACTAATGGTCGTGAAACTGCCGCGACCAATTTCATTGCGTACATTTGCCAGGGTGACGTTCTGGCCAGCGGCCAGCACCCGATCAGCCGCCGCGCAAATTTGCACCGTTGAAATGGCCACGGTTTAGCCTTGTGAGCTAGTGGCTTCCGGACGTTGAAGCAACCAAGCCATGGCAATGCCTCCCCAAATTGCGATAACCGTTTCTGAGCCGGGAATCCACACCGATAAAGCCATCATGGCCGATAGCGGTAGCGTAGCGATGAAAAGACCGCTGGCAACGCGGTTGTCGTCTCGTGCAGCGGCAAAACCAAGCGCCAGAATAATGCCGCCGATCACGACGAGGGCAATATGTAGCAATGACTTATTGCGTGAAAGCTGTTCGGCAAGCATGGCGAGTACCGATATAAAACCGGTCAGCGCGACAAAGGATTTGGAGGATGGCAACCCCTCGAATCTTGTCGAAAAAGTAACCATGCGAATCGAGTGGCTCACCATAGCGAGCAAGAAATTGGAGCGGTTCATTTGTAGCACCTCTTATGAATGTATTGCACAACTACATAATACAACAAGTTAGACAAGACGCAAGCGGGACACTAGCGGTGCACTGAAGCCACGTTCGACGATGTTGTTTTTTTGCAAAAGTATTTTTGCTGTACTGGTGGGTCACTGGCGGGACACAGCAAGGCGGCGGGTCGAACGAGCGTAGGGGCGGCGATGATTAAGATATTTGGATGTATCGACTTGTATTAGTGCGATACAAAATCGCAGCCCCCCATTTTTGCTCACTTCCCCTTAAAAAACCGTCCCATTTCACCCGCCTTGCGCTTCTTTTCCCCTTGGGTATAGATGGTCGTCGTCGCCAGCGAGGTATGGCCCAGGGTTTGCTGCACCACATCGAGCGGCACGTCATTGGCCACGGCATTCGTCCCATAGGTATGCCGCAAGGCATGCACTCCGGCATTCTTCAGCGCATCGCGTTCCATCTCGGTCAGATCAAACTGCGCATCGTTGGCCAGTCGCAGGAGTGATTTTTTGATCAACCCGTACAGGCCTTCCACCGAAAAGCCGCGGCCCGTCCCGAGGGTTGCGTGCTTATCAAGCGAGAGGGTGGTTTCCGGAATGATCACCGGGGAGAGCAAAAAAGAGGGGGAGAGCGGAAAGTCGAAGTCTTCGCCACGATCCCGCCAATGCGCCGCCAGCGCGGCAACCACGCGGTCCGGCATAAACACCTCTCGCCATTTCAGGCGTTTGCCCAGCACGGCCAGTTCGTGCAGGCCGGGCAGTTCCGGGTAAGGCTTGAGGCGGTCACGCGTCGCGAAAGTCGCTTCCTCTCGGCGGATACCGGTATTGCCGATAAGCAGGATGGCGGCCCGGGCCAAACGCCATTGTGCATCCATCGGGAACGTCGCGGCAGCGCCCCGCAACGGATAGCGTTGTTGCAGTTCAGCCAATGAATGCGCACAGAGTTGATCGAGCAGCCCCCCTTCGCCGGCCACCTTCGCCCACAAAGCCTCCGGGAGCGCTTTTTCAATTTGAATCGGTCGCATGGCCTGTTCATTTTTCGGGTCGGACACTGCGGCCCAGGGATTGCCTGAAAGGTAGCGAACATCGATCGCCCAGCGGAAGAAAGTGCGAATCACCGTCACCGCGTACTTGCGGCTTTTGGCCGACAACGGACTGGCAAATGGCCGCCAGTCGGCACTGCGCCGGGTACAACGTTTGCCGATCCAGTCTGCGGGCAGCGCTGCCATAAAGTCCTTGTAGGCTTCACAATCCTCGACCACCACGCTCGAAACGGCCTTGTTTCGTTGTTTGACGCACCAGAGGACAAAACGCTCCAGTTCCTTCTGATAGGCGCGATACGTCTTGTCGTTTTCCCGATGCTTGTAGAGGAAAGCCCGGACCAGATCGAGATCATGCCTGGCCTCGATCAGCGGCCGGGCGGGATGCCGATTCAGTCCCGCCTCGCCATTCAGACTGGCCGTCAGCAACATCCGATCCAACGGGGCCAGGGCGGTCGTCCCCGGGCTGATGACGACAAAGGAATGGGCGTCGACGACATCCTCATGAAACACCGCGGTCGGGATTTCGCCCAAGGTGGCGGCATATTTTTGCAACCATTGGATGATGCGCTGTGCTTTGCCCTGGCCGATGCAGGGAATCGGCCGATACCAGCCGGCCCCGCGACTACGCAGACAACGCATCAGGTCACCCATCAGCAAAATTCCATCCTGCTTGAAGCGCTTGGCGGCGATGGGCAAAAACCACGCCGACACCGGATCGCTCAGGCGGGGCGCCATCAGCGTCATATCGGCCGCGTTCACCAGATAATCAATGGCACTTTTTGACCAGATATTTTTCTGCCGGGCATGACTCAGGATATCGGCGAGCTTCGGGTTGGCGTCAATGAGGCGAGCGATCAGATCGTCGCGCATGGCGTCCAGAAACCGATTCAATCCGGCCGCCCCGGCAATGCCGCGCGCGTCAAGTTCGTCTTCGTTGTAATAGAGCCGCAAGACCGTTTCGGCCGGGAGTTTACTCGCCAAGCGCGCCCGCAAGGCGGTGAAGTCGGCACGGGTGAAACGCTGTACCGGTAGAGCGATATTGTTGTGCTGGGCCATTGGCTTGCCTTAGAAAAGTGCGCCGGTACTGCCCGTGGTCAGTGGCGGTTCCCAGACGATGGCCGGCTTGCCTTGGGCAAGGAGGGCGGCATTGGTCCGGGAAAATGGTTGGGAACCGAAGAAACCTTTGTAGCAGGCACCGCCGATCGGCGACGGATGGCTGGATTCGATCAGGGTATGGCCATTGGGCTGAATGTATTCGCGCAGCGCTTTGGCCGAATTGCCCCAGAGAATGAACACCAGTCCCGGCCGTGTTTTGGAAAGCGCTT
>JAUYQT010000409.1 GCA_030697085.1 Azonexus sp.
CGATCGAATTCATTCTCGCCGCCCAGGGCAAACTCGACGCTGCATTTGCGCCCTACCTCTGCCCACAATGAAACACTGGCAAAGCCAAATTTTTCCCATCGCGCTGCTGGCACTGCTTGCCGCGTTGACTTTTTGGCTACAAAAAACAATTAGCGGCGACGATGCAAAGCGCGATGGCAAACTGCGTCACGACCCCGATGCCATCGCGGAAAATTTTACAGTTCGGCGCTTCGACGAAACCGGCAATCTCAAATATCGCCTGATCGCGCCCTACATGGAACACTTTCCCGACGATGACAGCACAGAACTCAAATCACCGATCCTGATCAGCTACCGACCCGATGCGCCGCCGATCACCATCGCGGCCGACCACGCCAAAGCCAGCGCCAAGGGCTCAACGATTTATCTTTGGGATAATGTCAGCGTCGTTCGTGCCGCCACCCCCGAGCGCCCAGCGATGGTAGCCCGCATGCCCGATCTGACCACCCAGCCGGACACCGGCATTGCCTTTACCAACAGCCCGGTTGAAATCACCCAAGGGCAATCGTGGGTGAAAGGTGTCGGGGCGCATATCGACAACAATACCGCCATTTTCACTCTGCAATCACAGGTAACCGGCCTGTACATTCGCTCCAGGCCAACGCCATGACCCTACGCCTCGCCGCCCTCTTTCTTTGCCTGCTTGCCACCCAGAATGTTCTGGCGGAACGGGCGGACCGTGACAAGCCGATGCAACTTGAGGCCAATCGCATCACGATTGATGACGCGAAAAAAATCCAGATACTGGAAGGTGACGTTCTAGTTACCAAAGGCACCATGACGCTCAAGGCCAATCGAATTGTCATTACCGAAGATCAATACGGCTTCCAGAAAGGGACCGCCTTTGGCGGCAAAGACGGACTAGCGCGCTTTCGCCAAAAACGCGAAGGATCGCAAGAATATCTTGAAGGCGAGGCCGAACGCATCGAATACAACACCAACAGTGAAGTCGCCGAACTATTCCACCGGGCCTGGGTGAAAAGTGGAGAAGACGAGGTCAAAGGCGATTACATCAGGTACGACGCCGTCAGCGAAAAATACCTCGTCACCGCCGGCGACAACCGCGACCCGAAAGGGCCGCCCGCCCGTGTTCGAGCCATTATTCAACCGAAAAACAAGCCAACTGAACCAACAGCCCCCGCTGCACCGCGCGGTCAATTGGAATTAAAAGGGGAAAACCGACTCAGCCAGCCGCCAGCGCAGGAGTAATGCGCCAGACCTCTGGCATACGTCAAAAGCCCCACCCACTGGGGCTTTCAAAACACTCAAGCGACTGATTTAACGGCAGATTAAATCAGTTTGTGCACTGCACAAAAAACTTCTTGACATTATCCAAATCACTTCTATAATCACGCCCATGGTGCAGCGCAGCATCAAGCCAAAGGCTCACTGCAACGGTTTTTTCTTTTTCGCACAACTTTTTACTTAGGAGATTCCCAATGTTCAAGACCCCCGAGCAATTCGCTTCTGCCAACAAGGCAACCGTTGATTCACTGCTGTCCCTGGCCAACACCGCGCTGGCTTCTGCCGAGCGCATCGCCGCCCTGAACCTGAATACCGCCCGCTCCGTTCTGGAAGACTCCGTCTCCGGCGCCAAAGCCCTTCTGGGTGCCAAGGATGCACAGGAAGCCATGTCGATCCAGGCTTCGCTGACCCAGCCAAACGTTGAGAAGGCTGCTGCTTACTCCCGTAGCGTGTACGAAATTTCTGCCCAGACGCAGGAAGAGCTGTCCAAGATGGTTGAAGCCCAATTCGGCGACTTCCAGAAGACTGTTGCCGGCCTGCTCGACAAGGCTGCCAAATCCGCTCCGGCTGGTTCCGATGTCGCCGTTGCTGCCGTCAAGAGCGCCATTGCTGCCGCCAGCTCCGCTTTCGACAACATGAACAAGGCTGCCAAGCAAGTTGCTGAACTGGCTGAAGCCAATGTAGCTGCTGCGACCAACGCCACCGTCAAGGCGACTGGCTCCGCTACCAAGAAGGCTGCTGCCAAGTAATTGCTTGGTTAAAAGCCCCTGCCCAGGGGCTTTTTTTATTTTTACCCACAAAATCAAGCCAGGAGACTAAAAATGACTAACCCGAATATTGAACAACTAACCGCTGCCCAAAAAGCCAACGCTGAAGTCATGATGGCCCTGCTGCACTCCGCCTTTAACGGCGTCGAGCGCCTGACCGCCCTGAACCTGGCTGCCACCCGCGAAATCTTCAACAACTCGGTGGCCAACTCGCAGCGGCTTCTAAACGCCAAGGATGCCAAGGATGTGGCGAAGCTGAACAGCGAACTGGCTCAGCCGAGCGTTG
>JAUYQT010000491.1 GCA_030697085.1 Azonexus sp.
AGCTGTCGGATTGCTTGCCGCTGTGATGAAATTTCTGCAATAAAAATTTACACCAAAAAACATGCCACGCATAAAGGCGTCTAGCAAAGAAAAAGCCGTCGTTCCTCTGGGATCGGCGGCTTTTTTCTTTGGCTAATTTCTTGCGGCTAGTTTGTTGCACCGCAGAAAACACATTGCAGAATCGCGACTACTGCTGCCCGCCAATCGTCCCTAGCAAGTATTGGCCGGCTGGTACAGATGGCTTCCTGATTGCATCGGGGTTGGCCTCAAGCGCCAATAATATCAGGGCAAACAATGTGCTGCCATGAGCACTCGACATAACGAAGCATTTCGTTCGTTCGATATTGCATTCCATTTTGCCCAGTCATATCATCATTGCGTACGAACGCAATATGGAGATCAACATGGCCGATGGAATCGAGCAACGCAAGCGCGGGAGGCCCGCCACCTATTCGAGCGATGCCGAACGGGCGAAGGCCTGGCGGCAAAGACAGCGGGAACTCATCACGGCGGCCAAGACGGCCGAACCAGTCGTCGTTGAGAAGATCGTCGAGGTTGAACGGATTGTGGAAAAACGGGTTCCGGTCCCCGCGAAGACCGTCAAGAAAGTTCGAGGCATTCCGAACGCGAGCACCCTCTTCCCTTTGCTCACGGAACGCTTCACCGGCTACCAGGGAGAAGAGAACGCCAAACGTTTCCGCACGAACGCGGCCAAGGCAGCCACCGCTGCACGAGAAATACTCTCCCTCGCACAGCGTGGAGGTGTCGTTCCTCAGGTTGAGGAAGACTTCCTTCGACAGGCGGCTCAGTTCTTCGAGCACCTCAACGGGATCTTCCATAACGCCCAGGCAGGCGCGAAACGCGCAGCCGCCAAAGCGGAAGTCGAACGCAAAGCGAAGCACGAGGCCAAGATCAAAGAAGTGATCGCTCTGACTTTCGGCGCCTCTCCCGCAGCGGCCGACGTGCTTGCGGTGGGCGAAGCCCTGCTTCGATTCGACAAGGACGCCGGCGAATGGCTCAGCAAGCGCTTCAAGGTCGATAAGGCCTACGTCAGCACATACCGGGAATACGAACTCCGGAGCGCCATCCGGGGTGGCGAAGTCGCGAAAATCGTCCGCGAGGTCGCAGAAAATCGCCTGGAAATTGGCGAACGCGGCAGGCGATGGCAGGACGGTGACGAAACTGGGTACACCGCTGGCTGGGCCGACTTCGAGGCTTATCGTACGAACGGGTAGGACAGCGTTGCCTCAACCTACAACCGGGAGAATCCCCATCGCTTTAGCCGGGGGGAGGTTTTGCGTGTTGTCGCTCCTGAAGCACCATCGTTGGGTGCTGGTCAGTGACCAATAAATAATAAGCCCATACCACCAAGGGGATATCACGATGGTCCTTTTTCCCCGCATCGGCTTCATAGCCTTGCCATGTCGTAAGCGGTAACCCGACGGCGTTCTTCCCTTCGTGCGCGCGATGACGAGAATTGCTCCCGAGACCAATCACTCACGGGAGCAACAGCGATGGCGGAACGAAAGAAGGGCAAAGGATCAAGGCGCGGCCGGCACGAGTGGCGATCCTTGTTGGCGAA
>JAUYQT010000657.1 GCA_030697085.1 Azonexus sp.
CATGGCTGCCCAGATTCGGGGCAAAGCCGCCTTCGTCACCAACGGCGGTCGAGTGGCCCTTCTTGTCCAGCAGCTTTCTCAACGCATGAAAGATTTCGGCACCGCAACGCAGGGCTTCGCGGAAGTTGGCAGCGCCAACCGGCATGATCATGAATTCCTGGATATCCAGGCTGTTGTTGGCATGCTCACCGCCATTGATGATATTCATCATCGGCACCGGCATCTGCATCGGGCCCATGCCACCGAAGTAGCGATAAAGTGGCAGGCCGGATTCTTCAGCAGCGGCTTTGGCCACAGCCATCGAAACAGCCAGGATGGCATTGGCACCGAGACGTGACTTATTTTCAGTGCCATCAAGCTCAATCATGGTTTGATCGATAAAAGCCTGTTCCTGAGCGTCGAGACCGATAATCGCCTCGGAAATTTCAGTGTTGATGTTCTCAACAGCCTGCATGACGCCTTTACCGAGGTAGCGGCTGGCATCACCATCACGCAGTTCAATGGCTTCACGGGAACCCGTCGAAGCACCCGACGGAACAGCCGCACGGCCCATGATGCCGCTTTCCAGCAGCACATCAGCTTCAACGGTGGGATTGCCCCGGGAATCGAGAATCTCGCGGGCCACAACATCAACGATGGAACTCATATTTCTTCCTTATTATCAAAAGGTTGAAGAACATATTTCATACTAGATCTGCAATGCCAGAAACAACCAGCATATTCGTTTCAGCAGCACCCTCACGGGCCATGTGGGCAAGTTGATACGCAGGCGACTGATAAAAACTTCTGGCCTGATCAACGCTATCGAATTCGACGATAACCAAGCTTGGCGGCTTGGACCATTGACCTTCGAGAATTTCAACAGCCCCCGCGTTAACTAATTAACGACCGCCGTATTGGGCGATCGCTACCTGTGCCAAGCTTTCGTATATTTCATAAGCAGCCTGATTGCCAACTTTTGCCTCGGCAATCAGGTAGCCCTTTTGATTCATTTCAATTCTTCAAAACCCGCCGCCTTAACAGCCTGATCAAGCGCGACCAGCGTCGTCAGCAACGATTCCATGCGATCAAGATGCCAGCTATTCGGGCCATCCGACCAGGCTTTTTCCGGGCAGGGGTGAGTTTCCATAAACAAGCCGGAAATACCAACCGCAACCGCTGCACGGGCTAAAACCGGCACAAATTCGCGTTGACCGCCAGAAGTGCTGCCCTGCCCGCCCGGCAACTGCACGCTGTGCGTTGCATCGAAAACTACCGGGCATCCGGTTTCGCGCATGATCGCCAAACTGCGCATGTCGGAGACCAGATTGTTGTAGCCGAAGGTGGCGCCGCGTTCGCAGACCATGATGTTGTCGGCGCCATTATTCACTTCACGCGCCTTGTCGACGACGTTTTTCATGTCGCCCGGCGCCAGAAACTGGCCCTTCTTGATATTGACCGGCTTGCCACAAGAAGCGACGGCATGGATGAAATCCGTTTGCCGGCAAAGAAAAGCCGGGGTTTGCAGCACATCAACGGTCGCCGCCACCACCGCAATATCTTCAATACTGTGCACGTCAGTCAGGACGGGCACACCGACCTGACGCTTCACTTCGGAAAAAATCCGCATGCCTTCGTCCAGACCGAGACCACGCACCGATTTGCCGGAGCTGCGATTGGCCTTGTCGTAGGAGGCCTTGAAGATATAAGGCACGCCAAGACGGGCGCAGATTTCCTTCATCCGGCCGGCCACATCAATGCAAAGTTGCTCGGACTCAGCCGTGCACGGGCCGGCGATCAGGAAAAAAGGCTGGTCAAGACCCGCCTCGAAACCACAAAGTTTCATTTGCCTTTAGCCTGTTCTTTAGCCTGTTGACTCGCCAGCGCTGCCTTCATGTAGGAAATGAAGAGAGGATGACCCTGACGCGGGTTGGAGGTGAATTCAGGATGGAACTGGCAACCGACAAACCACGGATGAACATCGGCTGGCAACTCAACCATTTCGCAAAGATCGGTCCCCGGCGCCCGGCCAGAAACGATCAGTCCTTTTTCTTCAAGTTGGGCCAACAGCGTGTTATTGACTTCATAGCGATGGCGATGACGTTCGGTGACTTCAGGAGTGCCATAAATCTCACGGGCTAATGAACCTTCGCCCAGCTTGCAAACCTGGCCACCCAAACGCATGGTGCCACCCAGTTCCGAATCCTCACCGCGCTTCTCGACTTTGCCTGAAGCGTCCAGCCATTCGGTAATCAGGCCAATGACCGGATACGGAGTGTCCTGCACGAATTCTGTCGAATGCGCACCGGCCATGCCGGCCACATCACGGGCAAACTCAACCACTGCCAGTTGCATGCCAAGACAGATGCCGAGATAAGGCACCTTGTTTTCACGGGCGTAGCGAATGGCGGCAATTTTGCCTTCCGTACCACGTCGACCGAAACCGCCGGGTACCAAAATGGCATCAACGCCCTTCAAGGCACCGCAACCGTCCTTTTCGATATTTTCCGAATCAAGGTATTCGATCGTCACTTCGCAGCGGGTATGTATGCCGGCGTGCTTGATGGCTTCGATCAGGGATTTGTAGGACTCGGTCAGGTCAACATACTTGCCGACAAAAGCAACTCTGACCTGATGCAGCGGGTGTTCCAGCGCATCAATCAGTTTTTTCCAGATCGACAGATCCGCCGCCTTGGCCAGGATACCCAGCTTGTGGCAGACGATTTCGTCGAGCATCTGCTCGTGCAACATGCCGGGTATCTTGTAGATGGAATCGGCATCCAGACATTCAATGACTGCTTCCGGCATCACATTACAGAACAGCGCGATCTTGCGGCGCTCTTCAACCGGAATAGAGCGGTCAGCACGGCAGAGCAAAATATCCGGCTGAATACCGATTTTGCGCAGTTCCATGACCGAATGCTGGGTCGGCTTGGTCTTAAGCTCGCCAGCTGTACGGATATATGGAACCAGTGTTACGTGGATGTAGAGCGCATTGCCGTGACCACGGTCGAAACGGAACTG
>JAUYQT010000539.1 GCA_030697085.1 Azonexus sp.
AAGCTTTACATTCATCCGGATGTGCAACGCAAAGGTGTCGGTGGTCAGTTGATCGAGCATGTCGCGGCGCGGGCGAAAAAATTGGGTTATCCCTGCCTCATTTTGGCGGTGAATAAACGTAACGAGAAGGCGATTGGCTCGTATAAGAAATATGGTTTTGTTGTCCGCGAAGCCATCGTTGACGATATTGGTCGGGGCTTTGTGATGGATGACTTCATCATGGAAAAACCTCTTTGAGACACCGCGTCAAGCAGAATGCCTCTGCTATCCTTTTTGCCATTAACTCGCGGAGCTGCTTGTGAAACTCAAATTTTCCAAAATGCATGGTCTGGGTAACGACTTTGTCGTACTCGACGGTATTCGCCAGTCAATTTCCCTGACTCCGGCCCAACTCCGTTTTCTTGCAGACCGAAATTTTGGTATCGGCTGCGACCAGATTTTGCTGGTTGAAAAGCCGACCCAGCCGGGCGTTGATTTCCGTTATCGCATCTTCAATGCGGATGGCAGTGAAGTTGAACAATGTGGCAATGGGGCGCGCTGTTTTGTCCGCTTTGTGCATGATGTTGGCCTGACCGACAAGCGGGAAATTCGTGTCGAGACGAAAAATGCCATCATCAGCCCGCGCCTTGAAGAGGATGGCAATGTTACGGTCGACATGGGAATTCCCCGGTTTTTGCCGAATGAAATTCCTTTTTTGCACGACGATGACGTGGTGATCTATTCGCTCGACGTGGCCGATGAAACACTGGAAATCAGCGTCGTCTCGATGGGTAATCCGCACGCGGTGCAGGTCGTTGAATGCGTTGATGGCGCGCCGGTGGGCGATCATGGGCCGCTGATCGAAAATCACCAGCGCTTCCCGCAGCGCGTCAACGCCGGCTTTATGCAGGTAGTTGATCGCCATGCGATCAAGTTGCGTGTATACGAACGCGGTAGCGGTGAGACGCTGGCCTGTGGCACGGGGGCTTGTGCGGCTGTGGTGACCGGTATTCGTCGTGGTTTGCTCGATTCGCCGGTATGCGTCACGACGCGCGGTGGTGATTTGACCATTGCCTGGGGTGGCTCCGGTCAGCCTGTTTTAATGACCGGCCCTGCGGTGACGGTCTTCTCTGGAGAAATTGAATTATGAGCGCCCTGTTTCCTGAAGATGTCGCCGATTACCTGAAAAACAATCCCGGATTTTTTGAGCAATACGCCGACTTGATGGCGCAGATTTTTCTGCCACATCCGCATGGCGGGCGTGCTGTTTCCCTGGCTGAGCGCCAGATGCTGACGCTGCGCGACAAGAATCGGCAGGCGGAAGGCAAGCTGGCCGAACTGACGGCGTTTGGCGAAGAGAACGATGCGATCAGCGAGAAAGTGCATCGCCTCGCGGTGGGCCTGATTGCCGCTGAAACTTTCCAGGCGGTCATTCACTTGCTGAATTTCCACTTGCGCGACGATTTTCTCGTACCGCATGTGGCGCTGCGCCTCTGGCACAAGCCGGATGAAATTGATGGCTTGCCGGAATTTGCCGCGGTCAGCGAAGAGTTGCAGGTTTTTGCCGAAACCTTGGCCCGACCTTACTGCGGCTCCACGGCTGGCTTCGGCACGACTTCGTGGTTTGGCGAAAATGCCAGCCACATTCGTTCGCAAGCCTTGATCGCGCTACGCAACGGCGGCGGCACGATCGGCATGATCGCCCTTGGCAGCGAGGAGACGCAGCGCTTTTACGCCAATATGGGGACGCTTTACCTGGAGCGGCTCGGTGAAATGGTTTCCGCTGCGCTTGCCCGGGTGACCAAGAGCGTATTGTGAGTTTGCAATGAGCAACGCGGTGGCTGCCGTCGCTGATTATTTGGCCGAACTGGCCGAACAGCGGCGTTTGTCGCCGCATACGGTGAGTAATTATCGGCGTGATCTGCTGCGCTTATTGGCGCTGGCCGGGGAAGTGCCTTTGGCTGAACTTAAGGTGCACCACATTCGCCGTTTTGCCGCGCAATTGCACGGGCTGGGGCTTTCCGGGCGCTCAATTGCCCGTCAGCTTTCCGCCTGGCGGGGGTTTTTCAACTGGCTGGGGCGTGGCGATGTCGTCGCTGCCAACTCATGCGAAGGCGTGCGCTCGCCGAAGTCACCCAAACACCTGCCGAATGCACTTTCCGTCGACGAGGCGTCGCGCTTGCTGGTGGCCACTGAGGACGGTGATCCATTGTTGCTGGCGCGGGATGCGGCGATGTTCGAGCTTTTCTATTCCTCCGGCCTGCGCTTGGCCGAGTTGGCGGCGCTCGATTGCGAAGCGTTGGATGGCGCGCTCAATGAAGGTGAAATTCGTGTCCTCGGCAAGCGCAGCAAAGCGCGGCTGGTACCGGTTGGCAAGGAAGCGCGCGTCGCCTTGGCGGCCTGGGCCGTGCTGCGGGACAATCTGGCGAGTGTGGAAGAGCCTGCGCTTTTCGTCACTCAGCGGGGTGGGCGGATCAGCCACCGGATGATTCAACTACGCCTGGCACAGCACGCGTTGCAAACCGGCTTGCCGCGTCATGTTCATCCGCATATGTTGCGCCATTCCTTCGCCTCGCATCTTCTGCAATCCTCTGGCGATCTGCGCGCCGTGCAGGAAATGCTCGGCCACGCCAGCATTGCCTCGACACAGGTTTATACGCATCTCGACTTTCAGCACCTGGCCAGCGTTTACGATAAAGCTCACCCCCGCGCCAAACGTTAAGCCACTGCTGGCCCTGCGGTCAACCGCAAAAAATACCCAAAAATCAAGCTTTAATTGACGTTTCGTTGACCAGCCACTATGATCCATGGTTCTGAAAATTAGCCGGATTCAAGGAGTTAGTCATGGCAATTACCCGTACCCGCCGTTCTTCCCTGGAGCGCCGTTGCGTCTCCAAGTCCACCAAGCGCCTGTTCAAAGGCACCGGCAAGACCATGTTCAAGGTCGTTTATGCTGCCGAATGCCATTCGCGGAATCGCAAGGCTCTGGGCGCTTAAGTTTGTCCAGGTTTGTTGGGCCCCGGTTACTGCAAGGTAACCGGGGCTTCTTTCATTGGAGGTCGAGAAAAATATGGCTCAGCTGATTCTCATGCCGGGTAAGGAACGCTCCGCGTTCAAGCAGCATCACCCGTGGTTGTTTGCCGGTTCGGTCGGGCGACTTGAAGGTCGGGCGCGTCCGGGCGATACGGTCGAGGTGCTGGCCGACAATCTGCGCCCGCTGGGCAAGGCCGCCTATAGCCCGAAATCGCAGATCCGGGCCCGTTTCTGGACTTTCGATCCGGAAGAATCAGTCGATGATGCCTTTTTCAAACGTCGCATCGCGACTGCCGTGGCGCGCCGTCAAGCGCTGCCCGAGTTGCGCGGCCAGCAGGGTCTACGCCTGATTCATGCCGAATCCGATGGCTTGCCGGGCGTCATCGCTGACCAGTATGCCGACACGATTGTGGTTCAGCTAACCTCGGCCGGCGCCGATAAATGGCGCAATGCGATTGTCGCCGGTCTGGTCAAAGCCACCGGCTGCGCCCGCATTTACGAGCGTTCCGACTCCGATGTGCGTGGTCTGGAAGGTCTGGAGCCGACCACCGGCTGGATCTATGGTGAAGCCCCGACGACGCCGTTGGCGATTGACGAAAACGGTATCAAGCTGGCGGTCGACATCGTCGGCGGCCATAAAACCGGTTTCTATCTCGATCAGCGCGACAACCGCGCCTTGCTCGGTCAATTGGCCGCCGGCAAGGATGTCCTGAACTGTTTCTGCTACACCGGCGG
>JAUYQT010000643.1 GCA_030697085.1 Azonexus sp.
ATAGGCCTGATGGTGCTTGCTGTAATGGTAGTCAAAGGTTTCAGCCGACATGTGCGGGGCGAGGGCGTCTTTGGCAAAAGGCAGTGGGGGCAGTTGATGTTCCATGGGTATTCTCCGTTGTCATTGGGGGGTAAAACAAAAATCTTAGTCAGCTTTAGTGGCGGCGACCACCTGATTGACGGTCACCGCCGCCATGCCATGGGCGAAACTCAGTTTTAGTGCGTTTCCCGGGATGAGCGTTGCGGCATCTCGCACTGCGCGGCCGTCCGGGCCAATCGCCAGTGCATAGCCTCGGGCAAGCACAGCTTTGGGGTTAAGTTGTTTCAGACCGTAGGCCAATGAATTAAGTTTCGCTTTTTGTTGAGAAAGTTGCCCGCTGGCCTGGCTCTGCAGTCGGTAATGTAGATGGGCCAGCTGGTTGGCTTGTTTGTCCGGCTGTGGGCGACTGGTGTGCAGGCGCCGGCTGGCGTTATTCAGTTGCAGCAGACAAGTTGCGTTTTGCTGGTGTAGCGCGCGCTGCAGGCGCTGGCCGAGTCCTTGCAATTCGCCGCCGCGTTGGCGCAGGCGCTCGGCGGGGTGAAGCAGGCGGCTGGCCAGCCAGTCGATACGTTGTTGTCGCTCAGCCAGCGAGCGTTCCATGCGTCGGGCAAGTTGGCGCTGCAATTCGCTCAGACGGCCAAGCAGGGCGTCGCGGTCGGGGCTGATTAACTCCGCGGCGGCGGTTGGCGTTGCGGCGCGCTGGTCGGCGGCAAAGTCTGCAATGGTGAAATCGGTTTCGTGGCCGACGCCGCAAATCACTGGAATGTGTGAAGCGCGAATGGCGCGGGCGACACATTCCTCATTAAAGGCCCAGAGGTCTTCAATGCTGCCGCCGCCGCGACAAAGAATGATGGCGTCGCAATTTGAGCCATTTGCAGCGTTGACCGCCGCCGCAATTTTTTCCCCGGCACCTTCACCCTGAACTGGTGTTGGGAATATCGTGATTTGTAAATGCGGCGCCCGCCGGTGCAATGTCGTTAGCACGTCGCGCAGGGCGGCGGCTTGCGGGCTGGTGACAATGGCCAGGTGGCGCGGAAAGTTGGGTAGTGGGCGTTTGTTTTCCGGGGCGAAAATACCTTCGCTTTCCAGCTTGGTCTTGAGGCGCAGAAAGCGCTCGAACAGATCGCCCTGGCCGGCCCGGCGAATGGCTTCGATGTTGAGCTGAAATTCACCGCGTGGTTCGTAAAACGAAACCAGGGCGCGAGCTTCTACCTTCTGCCCATTTTCCAGCCGCCAACCGAGTAGCTGCGCCCGGTTGCGCCACATGACGCAGCGCACCTGGGCGCTGGCATCCTTCAGCGAGAAATAAACGTGGCCGGAGGCGGCGTAAGTCAGGTTGGATATTTCGCCGCCAACCCAGGTCAGCGGAAAGTTTGATTCCAGGCATTCGCGGACCAGGCGATTCAGGCTGGTAATGGAAATGATTGAATTGGTGGTGATGGGGGGGGCGCTGGGCATTTTTCAATTGTAACCTGCGTAATCCCGGCTTGATTCGTTGTTGACAGTCGTAAAATTGCTTAAGTCATTGATTATTGGTTAATTAAATTATGTGCCTTGTTTTTTGGCAGGGCAGAAAAAAGCCTTTGCTGGAGTGGGTTTAGGTGAGTTGCTGAGGGTTCATTCACAGGTTTATCCACAGGTTTTGGGGATAAATGCAATTTGCGCTGATTTTTAGGGCTTGCCCGAGCGCTGGGGGAGAGGCAAAATCGCAGGCTAAATTTCCAACGAGGATTTCCTACGTGATCGCGATTATTCAGGCTGCCGGTTGGCCCATCTGGCCTTTGTTACTGGCTTCTGTCATCTCCGTTGCACTGATTATTGAGCGCCTGGTTGCGCTGCGCCGTTCCAAAGTGGTGCCCGCTGGGTTGCTGCAGCGGGCGGTGGGCGAGTTCAAACGCGGCGCTAATAACGACAAGCTGCTCGATGATCTGGATCGCCATTCGCCGCTTGGTCGCGTTTTGTCGGCCGGTTTGCGTAATGTGAATAACTCGCGTGAGGTGATGAAAGAGTCAATTGAGGAAGCGGGTTCGGCGGTAACGCATGAGCTCAATCGTTACCTGACGACGCTTGGCACCATCGCCTCGATCAGCCCGTTGATGGGCCTGTTCGGTACGGTTGTTGGCATGATCGAAATTTTTGGTGCGCAATCACCGACCGGGGGCAATCCGCAGCAATTGGCACACGGGATTTCGATTGCCCTCTACAACACTGGTGCCGGTATTTTCATTGCCATTCCCAGCATGATCTTCTGGCGTCATTTCCGCGGTGCGGTTGACGGCTTTGTCGTCGAGATGGAGCAGCAGGCAGTTCGCCTCGTTGAATACATGCATGGCGACCGGAAATAAGCGATGAAGTTTCAGCGCGGTCGCTCCCACGATGAGCCGGAAATCAACCTGATTCCGATGATTGACGTATTGCTGGTCATCATCATTTTCTTGATGTTGAGCACGACTTACGCCAAGTTTTCCGGCCTGGAAATCAACTTGCCGACGGCGGATGCCAGCAAGCAGGCTGAACAGCCGAATGAGATCGATGTGGCGGTAACGGCGAGCGGCCAGGTTTTGATCAATAAATCTCCGTTGACCGCAGGCGATGTCAAAACGATCGCCGAAGCACTGCAGCGCGCTGCCGGATCGCGGCCTGACCCGGTAATCGTTATTAATGCCGATGCCAAGGCAACGCATCAAAGCGTCGTCGATGTCATGCAAGCAGCGCAGACGGCGGGCTATCCGCACATTTCTTTCGCCACACAAACCGCCCGCTGATGCTGGCTCGCTGGCTGCAGCGTCAGTGGTTTATGCAACGCCGGCTTTCGCCGGCGTTGTGGCTTTTATCGCCGCTACTGTTGCCGCTGACTGGTTTGTTTGCACTGCTCGCCGGTTGGCATCGGCGTAATGCCAAACCGGTACGGTTGCCGGTGCCGGTGGTCGTGGTAGGCAATATTACCGTCGGTGGCGCCGGCAAGACGCCGCTGACGATTGCGCTGGCTCGCCAGCTACGGGCAAGAGGCTGGCAACCGGGAATTGTCAGCCGTGGTTATGGCGGCAATGTCGCACAGCCGCAGCCGGTGGGTGTTGACTCGCTACCGGCCGAGGTGGGCGACGAGCCGATCCTGCTCGCCCGACGTAGCGCGCTGCCGGTCTGGGTTGGGCGGAATCGTGCCGCTGCCGGCCAGGCCCTGCTCGCGGCGCACCCCGAGGTTAATGTCATTCTTTGTGACGACGGTTTGCAACACTACCAGCTGGCGCGTGATGTTGAGCTGGCGGTGTTCGATGGTCGTGGCGCCGGCAATGGCTGGCGCCTGCCGCTCGGGCCGCTGCGCGAACCCTTGAGCCGGCTGGCTGCGGTTGACGCGGTTATTTGTAATGGTTTGCCGGACGCGCGCCTGCCGCCGGCTGTTTTGCGCTTCGCCATGCATTTGCAAGCGGCTGATTTTTATCGTCTGGATGTTCTCGGGCAAGCCTGCACTGCGGCCGATTTCAAGGGGCGGAAGCTCTATGCTCTGGCCGGCATCGGCGATCCCGGTCGATTTTTTCGTACGCTGCAAGGCTTGGGCCTGTCATTTGTGGCGCACCCGTTTCCCGATCACCACGCTTATGCGCCAGCTGATCTGGCTTTCGCTAAAGATGGCATCCTGCTGATGACCGAGAAGGATGCAGTAAAATGCGCCGGTCTGACGGCGGGGGAAACTTGGGTTTTGCCCGTCGACGCCGAGCTTTCGCCGGCCCTTATTGATCTTATTCTGGAGAAAATCCATGGACGCCAGGCTGCTTGATATCCTCGTCTGCCCGATTTGCAAGGGCAATCTCGAACACCGTAAAGCTGAAAAGGAATTGGTCTGCAAACCGTGCAAACTGGCTTTTCCGATTCGCGATGACATCCCCATCATGCTCGAAGACGAAGCACGTCAATTGACGGTGGAAGAGGAAAAATGACCGGCCTGGTGTTCAAGGTCGTTATTCCGGCCCGCTACGCTTCAACCCGCCTGCCGGCCAAGCCGCTGCTCGATCTTGGCGGCAAGCCGATGGTCGTCCGCGTGGCCGAACGCGCCCGCTTGTCCGGCGCCGATGAGATCTGGGTGGCGACCGATCATCTGGCCGTGCGCGATGCGGTCGAGGCGCATGAAGTCGCTGCGTTGATGACACGTAGCGACCACGCTACCGGCACTGACCGCTTGGCCGAAGTCGTCGAGCAACTGGGTTGGCACGCCGACACAATCATCGTCAATGTGCAGGGCGATGAGCCCTTGATTGACCCGGCGCTGATTGTGCAAACGGCCCGCCAGTTGGCAGCCAGTGGCGCCGATATTGCAACAGTGGCGCATCCGATTGCCGACGCGGCTGATTTTTTCAATCCCAATGTCGTTAAAGTCGTTTGTCGGGCCGATGGTGATGCGGCCTATTTCTCCCGTGCGCCGATTCCCTATGCGCGCGACCATTTCGCGCTCGAAAACGGTGGCGAAACCTTGCCTGTTAACTTCCCGGCCTATCGCCATGTCGGCCTCTACGCATATCGGGCGAG
>JAUYQT010000702.1 GCA_030697085.1 Azonexus sp.
AGCCAGATTGACCGTTAATTTGCTCTCGGCCGGCAGGCTTTTCAGCAAGGTGTCGGCGGTGATGGCGTGAAAGCGGATGTCGCTGACCCGTTGCTCGAAAGGGCTGCGTTGCAACCATTGCGGTAGCCAACGGGGGCGGGCGGCGGCACCGATCTGTTGGCGGACGTGGGCGAACATCCGCATCTCGCGCAGGAAAGTTGAATTGAAGGCCAGTTCGCGCAGGCGCAGTTTGATGTCCTGGGCGGAATCCGGTGTTGCGTCGTAACGCAGCGGGGTGAGCAGAACGAGCAGGGTGTCAGCAGTGGTGCACTCGTAAAAGAGCGGAAAAACGGCGGGGTTGGCGCTGTAGCCGCCGTCCCAGTAGGGCTCGCCATCAATCATGATGGAACGATGGATGGTCGGCAGGCAGGCCGAGGCGAGCAGGGTGTCGACCGATAGCTCGGCATTGTGAAAGAGGCGCAGCTTGCCTGAGTTGGCATGCGTTGCGGCGATGAACAGCTTGACCGGACAGGTGCGGCGCAGGGCGGCAAAGTCGATTTGCGCGGCAATGATGTCGCGTAGCGGGTTGAGGTCGAAGGGGTTGAGCTGTTCCGGCGACAGGTAGTCGGTCCACTGCAGCATCAGCTTCATGGCCGGTGCCATGCTGGCGGCGGCATTGCCCGATTGGTCGAAGGGTGAGCTTTCCGCCACCGCGGTCCAGAAGCGGGCTAGGGCGGCGCGGGCCCCGGCGCGGCCATCGGTCATCAGACCCTGGGCCAGACAGACGGCATTCATCGCCCCGGCGCTGGTGCCGCTGACGCCTTCAAAGTCCAGGTGCTCATCTTCAAGCAAGGCGTCGAGCACGCCCCAGGTAAAGGCGCCATGAGCGCCGCCGCCTTGCAGGGCAAGGTTGAGTGTGACGGGATTGTTGGCTTGGGCTGGCATGCTGCGGTCGACCCTTAAAAAAGCGAAAAAAAGCGAAGGTGCGCTGAGGCGGCTGCGGGGCTCAAGTCGTCAAGCGGGTGAGCGTCTGTTTACGCGATGCGCTTGTTCGTTGTATGCCAGAATAATATCCCCAAGGGCTTTTGAATAGTCAAAAGCCCTGAGATGACAAGGTGATGACTCAGAGAATGGTTTTGACCCCTTCGCTCGTGCCAAGCAGCAGCACATTGGCCGGGCGTACGGCGAACAGGCCATTGGTGAGGACGCCAGTGATCTGGTTGATTTGCGCTTCCAGACCCTTGGGATCGGTAATGCTGAGGCCGTGCACATCGAGAATGAGGTTGCCGTTGTCGGTGATGAAACCGGCACGTTCCTGCGGTCGACCGCCTAATTTGACCAATTCTCGCGCGACGTGGGCGCGGGCCATCGGGATGACTTCGACCGGCAACGGGAATTTGCCCATCGTGTCGACGAGCTTGGAGCCGTCGGCGATGCAGACGAAGGTGGTAGCGACGGCGGCGACGATTTTTTCCCGCGTCAGTGCGCCGCCGCCCCCTTTGATCATATTCAGCCCGGCATCAATTTCATCGGCACCATCGACGTAAACGGGAATGTGCTCGACTTCATTAAGATCGAAAACGGTGATGCCGTGGCCTTCGAGGCGCTTTTTGGTTGCTTCCGAACTGGCGACGGCGCCGCGATATTGTGTCTTCAGCGGGGCCAGGGCATCGATGAAGAAATTGGCCGTCGAGCCGGTGCCCACGCCAATGATGCTGCCGGCCGGTGCGTGCTTGGCAACGTAGTCGGCTGCCGCCTGGGCAACCGCCTGCTTGAGTTCGTCCTGGGTCATGGTGCTGCTCCTGAATGGGGTGGGGCGAATTTTAACCTGTCAAAAAAATTTAACTTTACGGTGCTGGTAAATCGCTAAACTCTTCATACTGTTTTATAGGGAGAAAATAATGACCAATCAGAAAAAAGCAGCCCCTGCTGCCAAGCCCGTCGCCGCCGCCAAGCCGCCAAAGAAATTGATCCCAAGGACCGCGCCGAAGCTGGAGGTGGCCGCTGAGTCAAGCGTCGTTGAAGTGCCGCCGGAGGTGGCTCCCGACGTGGCGACCCCGGCCGTTGTCGTTGCTGAAGCGGTGTTGCCGGCGACCGCTGCGGCAACCAGAAGGGCGCGCCCGGCCCGTAAGCCGAGCAAGGAGGATGAAGTGGTCGCCAAGCATCAGAAGGTGTTGGCCGATGCATTGGTGATGGCGCAGGCCATTAATTACGACCAGCCCCAGGTAATGCGGCCACTGGCCGACAAGGCCAAGAAGGCAGCCAAGCCGGCAAAGCCGCCCAAGGCCAAAAAGCCCAAACTGGTTCGTGACAGCTATGCCATGCCGGAGGCTGAATACGGGCAAATTGGCGAGCTCAAGAAGCGTCTGCTGGCAATGGATAGTCCGGTCAAAAAGAGCGAACTGTTGCGCGGCGGTATTGCGGCGCTGAGTGCGCTAAGCGACGTTGAGCTTAAGGCCATGATGGACCGTGTCGAGCGGATAAAGACCGGGCGTCCGGCAAAATAGGCGGTTATTCGCTTTGTGACAGTCTGTCATCTGGCTGTCACAAAGCGCGGGTAATCTGTACATCGTTGTCTAACCCAACTTTGTTCAGGAGCACCCATGATTAAAAAATCCACCCTCGTTCCATTTATGGCTGCGGCCGCTGTTGCGCTCTTTGGTGCCCAGGCTGCTCACGCCGATATCGTCAAGGTTGATGGTTCTTCGACGGTTTATCCGATCACCGAAGCGGTGGCCGAAGAGTTCCAGAAAGCCAAGAAAAACGCCATCAAGGTCACCGTCGGTATTTCCGGCACGGGCGGTGGTTTCAAGAAATTCTGCCGCGGCGAAACCGATTTCTCCAATGCCTCACGCCCGATTACGGCCAAGGAAATGGAAGACTGCAAGGCTGCTGGCGTTGCTTACATCGAAATGCCGGTTGCCTACGACGCGCTGACCGTCGTCATCAACCCGAAGAACACCTTCCTCAAGCAAGCCACTGTGGCTGAACTGAAGACCCTGTGGGAGCCGGCAGCCCAGGGCAAGGTCATGAAGTGGAACCAGGTCAACCCGGCCTGGCCTGATGCCCCGGTCAAATTGTTCGGCGCTGGCGCTGATTCCGGCACCTTTGAATACTTCACCGAAGCTATCGTCGGCAAGGCCAAATCCTCACGCGGCGACTACACCGCCTCGGAAGACGACAATGTCTTGGTCCAGGGTGTTTCCCGCGACGTTAACGGGATCGGTTATTTCGGTTATGCCTACTACGCCGAGAACATGGCTCGCCTGAGGGGCCTGCCGATCGTTAATCCTGTAACCGGCAAGGCTGTCGAGCCGTCGGCGGCCAATGTCGAGAACGGCACCTATGCTCCGCTCTCCCGCCCGATCTTTGTGTACGTCAAGCAGAAGTCCCTGGAAAAGCCGGAAGTGCGTGAGTTTCTTGAGTTCTACATGAAGAACGCCGAGAAGCTGGTGCGTGAAGTCAAATATGTGCCGCTACCGAAGGCTGCCTACGAAGGTAACCTGAAGCACGTCAAGGACAACAAGATCGGTACCGTGTTTGGTGGCAAGAACGAAATCGGTATCACCATCGAAGATCTGATGAAACGCGAAGCCAAGATGTAAACTACGCACGGGCGGTTCGCTGCCCGTCGCGAAAAGTCCGGCCCTTCATGGGCCGGACTTTTTATCCGAAAGGGTTCTTCAAGTGAGTTACGTCATGTCCTCCCCGAATGCTTCAGATCTACACCAGGTAAGCGACCGTCTGGCCAAAAAGGCTATGCGGCATGTCAGCGAACGCTTCATCGAGATGCTTTTGTTCGCTGCCGCCACCGTGTCAGTATTGACTACCGTCGGTATTGTTTATGTCCTCGTTTCCGAGTCGTACCATTTTTTCCAGGTCGTCAGCATTGTCGATTTTCTAACCGACAATCAATGGACGCCGCTATTTGATGACGCCCACTACGGCATCATGGTGCTGATCTCCGGCACCCTGGTTTCATCCGGTGTTGCGCTGCTCGTCGCTATTCCGATGGGAACGATCATCGCCATCTACCTCTCCGAATTTGCCAATCCGAAAGTGCGCGAAATCGCCAAGCCGGTACTTGAACTGCTCGGCGGCATCCCGACCATCGTCTTCGGCTACTTTGCGCTGTTGATCGTGACGCCGCTGCTGCAAAAGATTTTCCCGGAACTGCCGGGCTTTTCGCTGCTTTCGGCCGGCTTGGTGATGGGCGTCATGATCGTGCCTTACATCGCTTCATTGTCCGAAGATGCCATGCGCGCCGTGCCGATGAGCATGCGCGAAGGCTCCTACGCGATGGGCGCGACCAAGCTCTATACCGCAATCCACGTGGTCGTGCCGGCCGCAGTCTCCGGTCTCGCCGCATCTTATATTCTGGGTATTTCCCGCGCTGTCGGCGAAACGATGATTCTCGCCGTGGCTGCCGGTATGCAACCGAATCTGACCTGGAACCCGATGGAGCCGGCTGCCACCATCACTTCCTACATCGTGCAGGTAGCGCTCGGCGACTTGCCGCACGGCTCCATCGGTTATCAAACCATCTTTGCCGCAGGCCTGACCCTGCTGCTGATTACACTCGCCTTCAATATCGCAGGCCAGTGGTTGCGCCGTCGCTTCCGTGAGGCTTACTAATATGCAAACTTTAACGACTGAACAAATCCGCAAGCTGATTGCGCGCGGCAAGATGAAGGACACCCTGTTTCAGGCGGTCGGCATCCTGTGCCTTGGGGTCGCCTTGCTGGTGATATTCCTGCTGGTCGGCGACATGCTGATGCGTGGTATCGACCGCCTGAGCCTGGATTTCTTCACCAACTTCGCGTCGCGCCGCGCCGGGCAGTCCGGCATTCTCTCGGCCTGGGTCGGCACCATTCTAGTGATGTTCGTGACTGCCCTGGCTGCTGTGCCGCTCGGTGTCGCCGCCGGCATCTATCTTGAGGAATACGCCAAGCGTAACTGGGTGACCGACATCATCGAGATCAACATCACCAATCTGGCAGCGGTGCCCTCGATTGTTTATGGCTTGCTCGCTCTCGGCATCTTTGTTTACGCCTTCGGCTTCGGGCAGAGCATTCTCTCTGCCGGTCTGACGCTGGCCCTGCTCATTCTGCCCATCGTCATCGTCTCGACCCGGGAAGCCATTCGCGCTATCCCGGCGATGATCCGCGAAGGCTCGATGGCGGTCGGCGCCACCCGCTGGCAAACCTGCCGCTACCACATCATTCCCTATGCCATGCCCGGCATCCTGACTGGCGTGATTATCGGCCTGGCCCGCGCTATCGGCGAAACGGCACCGATCATCACCATTGGCGCGCTGACTTTCATCGCCTTCCTGCCGCCGGTGCCCTTTACCACCGGT